>DAOKYU010000022.1 GCA_035325995.1 Thermodesulfobacteriota bacterium
AACCGACTCGGAAATCGACCAGTTCGCGATGAAGCAGCATTTTCTACAGACCGTCGGCCGAAAAACAACCGGTTGCGCGGACCTTCCTTAGGCGGGTCGTCGAGCGCGGATAGTCGATTTCGTAAGTCGCGTTGACAAGTCTTCGCTGGCGACGTTGTCGTTTCAGATCTTTCCGAGCAGACTCATGAGGACGTGTTCGTCGAGGGCTGGAGATCCTGGCTGATCCTTGATCACATAGAATCCTTTGGTATACATCGTTCGCGTCGGCTTTCCGGACCAATCGTCCCATCGATACAGGCCGAATTTCTGGGGTATGTACGGCGCGTTGTTGTTGTAGTCATTTGGGCCATCGTGGCTGACGATTAGTTGCACGGGCCCGTTTCCGACTGCACGCCATATCCGAACGTAGGGCTTCTGCGCAGCATCCCAATTCAGGCGCACCTTCATGACGAAGCGATGCCATTGCGTGGTCGAGGGCGCGCTCTCGCTCCACAGGGATTTGCTTGGAGGGTTCGACGCGACGGTGGGCTGCCCGGAATCCCATCGCACCACGAATGAAATATCGTTATCGCCCGAGTACATTGACAGCGAGGATGGCAACCAGTTTTCACCGCTGTCCGGCACTTGGTGGAAATCCATAAGAGATGCACCGCCGTTGCCGCTGCCGAACATGTCGGGTTCGAACTTCACGGCGAATGCTATCCAGTAGTCGACGCCGCGCATTACCGTAGCGCCTTTGCTGCTCCAATCGGCGGAGATTTCGCTTCGGCGTGCCCCTACTGTGCCCCATGTCGGAAATGCCTCGGCAATCCGGTGTCGGAACGCCGCCTTGGTCGGATCCAGGGGATCGGCCACCCTCGAGAGCGCGTAGTCGCTACCCAATCCGATGATCCCGGGTTCCTGTACGTCGGCGAGAACCTGGTTTGGTCCAGACACCTGGGTGGCTGCGTTCCATTTGCGGCCTTCTGCGTACGTCTGGCGAGGATCGATCCAGTAGATGACTCGCGAATCCCGGCTATCCGGTATTGCAGCAGTGTTGTCAGCACCGCTCGTCGACGGCGTATCTTTCGTTGCACTTGTGGCCGATTTCTGTGTCGTCGCCGTGGACCCCGTCAGCGCCGCGCTCTGGCTCTGCTCCACAGCTTGCGCAGTCGCCACGGGATCGACGTCAGAACCGCAGGCCGCCAACAGCATGGGCATCAGGCAAGCGGTCAGCAGAGCTCCGCTCCGCAAGAACGTAAGCGTGAAGCTTGGCATGAAATTCGCTCCGTTTCGGGGTGTACTCTCATCGACGCGGGAATCGCGACACGAGATGTGACATCCGTCACGGAAAGTAAAGAGTCGTGCGTCTGCCCAGTGCAGTGAATGGAGTAGCCGGTGTATACGACCCGACAAATGGCGGCGTTGACAGCGTGTCTCGGCGAGTGAAGGCGCATGCGGACATGGCAGACGTCCGCGACATAGTCACCAAGCGCGGGACGAAAGAAGAATGGTGTTAGCCGAAACGCCCGAATGGGTAGTTACCGACGAGGGCGAATAGATCTGGTGGCAGGCTTCATCTGGGCCCCCCGGATCTCAGATAGCGGATCGATCCCTCCGTCCAGACGCGCTTCGGTTTGCCTCGAGCGGCACTTGGACCGAAACCACGAAGGGCTTGAGCTTTGAGACGGTAGCAACAACCTGGCGCATAAGAGAGACTCTGTCAAACCTCCGTCACAGCGTACCGCCGGCATCCAGCAGCCAGGCAGAGGAGTGCAGTACTGCTTGAGAGGCACATCGGACTTCTTCGAACCCTGCATACGCTGTACTTGGCAACTTAGTGAACAACCGCATAGGCCGGTGGTGAAGTCGAGACGTAGCATTGTGCTTACGCGGCTTGACCGACTCGGACGGCGATAGCCGTCTGGTTACGATACAGTCGGGTGTCCCAGGATCGGAACCCATGGGCCCCAACGCGTGCTCGGGTTCTTCCCTCCAACCATAGAGCTACTACCTAGTGTGCAGATGGATACAGTCGTGCTTCTGGGACCGAACCTTGCGACTATCAGCGGGATCAGTACGCACCTGAATCATCTGCTTAGTTCACGCCTTGCACGAGAGTATAGGTTGCTTCATTTTCAGGTAGGAAGCGAAGGCCGACGCGAATCGTTTGTTGACCGACTCTTGCGATATGCCGTTTCGCCGTACCAGTTCTGGAGCTTCCTTCGGCGTAATCGACCGACGATCGTCCATATCAATACGGCCATGGTTCCGAAGGCATACTGGCGTGACCTTGCCTACGTCGCTGTCTCGAAGTCCGTCGGTTCGAAGGTCATCTATCAGGTACACGGAGGATCCGCACCGCTCGAATTCTTCCGTGCCCGCCGGTTACCGACTGCTTTTCTGAAAGCCACACTTCGGATGTCGGATGCGATCGTTCTTCTTTCGGAGATCGACCGCAGGGACTACCTCGCGTTCGACCCCGGCCTCCCGTTGCGGGTCGTCCCCAACGCCATCGAGATGGTCGAATCCTCCGTGAGGAAGACCCGCAGGCCTGAAGTACCGTTGCGCTTAGTCTACATTGGGCGTCTGGTGTCGGCCAAAGGGATCTTCGAAGTGGTGGAGGCCCTTGCATTGCTACGGGCAGAGGGGATCGATGCAAACATGGTCTTCGCCGGTAGCGGCGAGGATGAGCAGAGACTTCGAGCGCGGGTAAATGAGTTAGGGCTCGACGATCGAGTGGAGTTCAGGGGCGTGGTCAGCGGACGTGATAAAGACGCACTTTGGGAGGCGTCAGACGTGTTCGTCTTCCCCAGCCACCGTGAGGGCTTGCCATACGCACTTCTCGAAAGCATGGCCGCGCGGACCGTGCCTGTAGTCTGTCCGGTGGGAGCGATACCGGAGGTCATGCAAGATGGCCGAGAAGGATTGTTCGTACCGCCGAATGACCCAGTACGGTTGGCTGACGCCATTAGGCATCTCCACGAGAACCGAGCAGCGCTAGACGTCCTGGGAGAAGCGGGACGTTCGAGGGTGGCCGCGCGATACACCGTGAACCGGCTTGCGGACGCTTTTGAAAAGATCTATCAGGAGATCTAGGGCACTTATGTGCGGTATCGCTGGATTCATCGTTCCCGCGCGGTCGGTAGATGTTGATAGTGCTTTACGCCAGATGGCAGGAGCAATCGCGCATCGAGGCCCTGACGACGAGGGATTCTTCCGCATGGCAACGAGGGAAGGAGACCGCGAGATCGGTCTTGCTCATCGACGACTCTCGATCATCGACCTGACTACTGGACGTCAACCGCTTGGCAACGAAACGGGGAGCGTGCAGATTGTCTTCAATGGGGAGATCTACAACTTCGAAGCATTGCGCGACGAACTCACGAGATGCGGCCATTCCTTCAGAACGAGTTCGGACACTGAGACTATCGTCCATGCGTACGAAGAATGGGGTACTGACTGCGTCGACCGCTTTCGGGGAATGTTCGCGTTCGCGATCTGGGATAGTGACCGGAGCCGCTTGTTTCTTGCGCGTGACCGCTTTGGCAAGAAACCTCTCTTTCTTTACGAACGTGATGGGCGCCTGCTGTTCGGTTCGGAGGTGAAGGCACTGCTTGCCTTCCCGGGCGTCACGCCAGAAGTGGATCGGAGTTCGATCGTCGACTACCTTGCGTATCGTTACGTGCCGGGGCCTGCGACGTTGTTTCGCAATATCCGGAAACTGATGCCGGGATGCGTTGCCGTCTGGGAGCGTGGCAGACTTATCGAGCGGCGGTACTACCGTCCTCCGGATCATCAGGCCTTGTCCGCTGCTTCGGAGCCGGAAGGCGATATCGTAGGGGAATTCATAGCCCAACTCGACGAGGCAGTCAGGGTTCGAATGATCTCCGACGTTCCGTTTGGTGCGTTCTTGTCAGGCGGGATAGACTCATCGGCCGTCGTGGCGCTGATGTCGCGGCATTCGGGGCGACCAATTAAGACGTTTTCTGTCGGTTTTTCCGAGGCCGCCTATAGTGAGTTGTGCTACGCAAGGTCGATTGCGGAGCAATTCGGGACGGATCACCATGAGCTGACCGTTTCGGAAGGCCACTTGATCGAGTATCTGCCAACGCTCATACGTTTTCGTGATGCACCAGTGGCCGAGCCATCGGATATTCCGATCTATCTTCTTTCTTGCGAAGCTCGGCGAACGGTCAAGATGGTTCTGACCGGCGAAGGATCTGACGAATTCCTCGGTGGATATCCGAAGCATGTCTATGAGGGTTTCGCCGAGGCGTATCAACGTGTTCCGTCCCTGCTGCGTCGAAAGTTGCTCGAACCTCTTGTCGCGGCATTACCGTACCGTTTTCACCGCGCCAAGACGGCAATTGCCGCTTTGGGTCTTGACCAAAGAACGGAACGGATGATCCGTTGGTTTGGGGCTCTGTCACCTCGGCAGCGATTGGATTTGCTTTCGGTCGAGCACGTCGGCTATGGCTCCTCGAGAGGCGTTCAGTTCGAAGTCGAACCGGGGAATTCGGCATTGCGATCGATCCTTTATTTTGATCAGACTAGCTGGCTTCCGGATAATTTGCTGGAACGTGGGGATCGCATGACGATGGCGGCGTCGATTGAAGCCCGAATGCCGTTTATGGATCACCACCTCGCAGGCTTCGTCTCGCGGTTACCGGATCGATGGCGAGTCGACGGACGCATAACCAAGAACATTCTACGACAAGCAATGACGCGTCTCCTCCCGCCCCACATTCTCGAACGTCCAAAGGTTGGGTTCAGAGTTCCCGTCAACAAATGGTTTCGAGGTCCGATGCGGGAGTATCTCCACGACCATCTTCTGGGCGCGGCATCGCGAACCCGAGATTACTATCGACACCGGGAACTCGCGCGCATCTTCGCCGAACATGTCCGGGGGCAACAGAACCACGAAAAGTTGCTTTGGACGCTGCTCACGCTCGAAATCTGGCATCGGGAATACTACTGAGCGTACGTTCCGACGTCCACGAATCACAGGTGATTCCAGTGGTAGTTCGGGAGGTTTTCAATGAACGCGTCGTCTATATCATGGAAGCTCAACCGGCTACGCTCCATGAGCTTGCCAGAGTTGTTCTATAGAACACGGCAGAGTCTACGGGGGTTCGCGGAGGGTTCGGTCGGGCTTGGCTTGGCGCGGGAGACTCCGCCACGGGGTTCGCCGGGCGCTCGCTGGCTGCCGCGACTGCCGAATGCTATCGACCCGGTGCCTTATGTCACGCGCGCGGATTCTGTTTTGGCGGGTCGCTTCACGCTCTTCGCACTGAGGGATCTTGACCTGGGATTTCCTCCGCAATGGAATCGAGATCCCAAGACCGGTGTGGTTGTCCCTCTGGTGTTTGGCAAAGCGATTGACTATCGGGATGAACAACTTGTCGGCGACATCAAGTATTTGTGGGAGCTCAACCGACATCTGGATCTCGTGACTCTGGCACAAGCATGGCATTTGACAGGCGAATCACGATTCTTCGAAGGATGTCGCGCACTACTTGATTCGTGGTTCGTACAGTGTCCGTATCCACTCGGGCCGAACTGGACGAGCTCGCTCGAACACGGCCTTCGTCTCGTGAATTGGGCTTTTGCCTGGCAACTCCTGGGCGGGGAATCGTCGGGTTTGTTCGAAGACGATTTAGGACAAGTATTCCGCCAGCGATGGTTACGCAGCGTGCATCAGCATTGCCACTTCATCAAAGGTCATCTGTCTCGTTACTCGTCGGCGAACAATCACTTGATGGGCGAGTTGATGGGCCTCTTGGTCGGCTCACTAACGTGGCCGATGTGGTCCGAATCGAAGCGATGGCGCGACTTCGCGCACCGCGAGTTCGCCGAGCAGGCGATGCTTCAGACGACAGATGATGGTGTAAATCGTGAGCAAGCGATCTACTACCACCACGAAGTCATGGACATGATGCTGGTCTGCGGCCTGGTTACGCAAGCGAATGGGGTCGACTTTGACGCTCGCTATTGGGAGCGGCTAGAGCACATGGCGGAGTTCGTCGCGGCGCTTATGGATCGGGCCGGCAACGTGCCCATGATTGGAGACGCTGATGATGCGCGCATCGTGCGGCTAGACCCATCCGATGCGTTCGATCCTTATCGCTCGCTCTTGTCCACGACTGCGGTGCTGTTTGAGCGTGGTGATCTCAAGGCCAAAGCGGGGGTGTGCGATGACAAGACAGTCTGGCTCCTCGGAGAGTCAGCGAATGAGCTCTTCGACGCGCTGCCGGCCACTTCGGATTACCCGCTGCCGTGGGCATTTCCGGAAGGCGGCTACTATCTTTTCGGCGCTCGCAGGGGTGAGCCAACCGAGATCCTTGCCTGCGTCGACTGCGGGCCGATCGGTTACCTGTCGATTTCGGGGCATGGACATGCCGATGCCCTATCGATGACTCTGTCTGCCGGAGGGGTCCCACTCCTCATCGACCCAGGCACCTTTGCCTATCACACGCAACGGGGGTGGCGAGACTACTTCCGGTCCACGTTCGCTCACAATACGGTGTGCGTCGATGGTCAGGATCAGTCAGTGAGCGGTGGTAGCTTCATGTGGCTGGATAAGGCAACCAGCCGTTGCATCGTTGCTGAATGGAGTGAAACGCACCAGCGGTTTGTGGGTGAGCACGACGGATACTGCCGCTTGGCGGATCCAGTCGTCCATCGACGCAGTATCGACTTTGATGTCTCGCTCGATGAGTTCATCGTTGAAGATCTGATTGATTGTCGAGGGAACCATGAAGCGCAGTTGTGTTGGCATTTCTCCGAACATTGCGATGTCACGGTCACTGACGCAGTGGTCCACGCACGCATCGGAAATGTGACTCTTAAACTCGCCGTCGAGGGTAATGCGTCGCCACCGAAGATTCTTCGTGGACAGATCAATCCGCCTGCGGGGTGGATCTCTCGAAGCTACGATACGAAGCTACCGTCTGCAACGGCGATGTGGAATATTTCCGTACAAGGGCCGACCCGATTCACGACACTCTTGACGGTCGGCTTTCGTTAAAACGGGGCAAGAGCCCTGCTCTTCTGGAGCGCAAATGCGTATCAGTATCATGGGATTGGGCTACGTGGGGACTGTTTCTGCAGGGTGCCTCGCGGCCGACGGGCATTCCGTCATCGGTGTCGATCCAAACAGCACGAAGACTGATCTCATCAATCGCGGCATTTCACCGATCGTCGAGAAGGATATTGGCGACATTATCCGAGACCAGGTGGGGCGCGGTAACCTGAGAGCGACGACGAACATCGCTGAAGCAGTGGAGAACACTGACATCTCGCTGATCTGCGTTGGCACCCCTAGTCAATTGAACGGTAGCCTTGACTTGCGGTTCGTCAGGAACGTGTGCGAGCAGATCGGGACTGCACTGGAGCGTAAGGAGGCCTACCATGTTGTCGCTGCGCGTAGCACGATGCTGCCGGGCGCGATGCGTGAGATCGTGATTCCGACGCTTGAGCAATATTCAGGGAAAGTGGCTGGCCGCGACTTCGGAGTCTGTAACAATCCGGAGTTCTTGCGAGAAGGCTCTGCCGTGGCTGACTACCGGAATCCGCCGAAGACCGTTATCGGCGAGGTCGACACGCACAGCGGCGACATCCTCGCGGAGCTCTACACACAGATGACTGCGCCGCTGATCCGTACTGACGTAGAGACAGCGGAGATGGTCAAATACACGGACAACGTCTGGCACGCGTTGAAAGTAGCTTTCGCGAATGAGATTGGGAACCTTTGCAAAGAAATTGGGATCGACAGCCATCGCGTGATGGACATATTCTGCCTGGATACCAAGCTGAACCTGTCACCGTATTATCTCAAGCCCGGCTTCGCGTTCGGCGGCTCTTGCTTACCGAAGGATCTACGCGCGCTGACCTACAAGGCACGCGTGCTCGATCTCGAGGTGCCTGTACTGAGTGCCATCCTAGAGAGCAATGAACAGCAGATCGAGCGCGGATTGAAGATGGTCACGGACAAGGGCAACCGCCGGATTGGTGTGCTCGGATTCAGTTTCAAGGCCGGTACCGATGACTTACGCGAGAGTCCGATGGTAGAGCTCATCGAAAGGCTCATTGGCAAGGGCTATGACCTGCGGTTGTATGACAAGAATGTGAATGTCGCAGCGCTCACTGGCGCGAATCGCGACTACATCCTTAATCATATTCCGCACATCTCTCGCCTCATGGTAGACAGCACCGAAGAGGTGCTTCTGCATGCCGAGACGATCGTCATCGGCAACGGAGCACCGGAGTTTAGGAAGGTAATGGAGCAGCGACGTCCAGGTCAGGTTGTAGTCGATCTGGTACGTGTCGGCGATGCGCGCAGCGAAAAGGATACATATGACGGCATATGCTGGTAACGCGCGGCGAGTATTGATTATCGTCGAGAATCTCCCAGTGCCGTTCGACCGCCGTGTCTGGCAGGAAGCGACCGCTCTGCGCGATGCTGGCTACGTGGTCAGCATCATCTGTCCAATTGGCAAAGGATGCAACAAACGTTATGAGGAGATCGCGGGGATCGCAATCCATCGCCACCCATTGCCTATCGAAGCTGAAGGGGCGTTGGCCTACCTTGTCGAGTATACCTGTGCGTTGTTCTGGGAATTCGTGCTCGCATGGAAAGTGCTTAGAAAAGACGGCTTTGACGTAATTCACGCCTGCAACCCCCCCGACCTGATCTTCCTGATTGGCGGATTTTTCAAGCTGTTTCTGAAAAAGCGCTTTATTTTCGATCATCATGATATCAACCCTGAACTCTACGAAGCCAAATTCCATCGGCGGGGATTTCTGTACCGACTAGTGTTGAGGCTAGAAAAATGGAGCTTCAAGATTGCGGATGTGTCGATCGCAACCAATGAGTCGTATCGACGTATCGCCATTGAACGCGGAGGTATGCCGTCAGATCGTGTATTCGTGGTGCGAAGTGGCCCGAAGTTGGATCGCCTGAAGCGGATGCAGCCGGTGGAGTCCCTGAAACGTGGTCGCAGATTCCTCGTCGGATATGTTGGCGTAATGGGTCGACAAGAGGGAATCGACTACCTGTTGCGGGCGATCGCACACATCGTTTACCAAATGAATCGACGCGATATCCATTTTGGCCTGGTAGGTGGAGGCACCTCCCTCGAAGAAATGAAAAGATTTGCGAGCGAATTGAGCGTGGCCGACTATGTGACATTCACGGGTCGGGTACCCGATGAGCAGATGCTAGAGATGCTCAACACTGCCGATATCTGTGTCAATCCTGACGTCGCGAACGAAATGAACGACAAGTCGACCATGAACAAGATTATGGAGTACATGGCACTCGGGAAGCCGATTGTTCAGTTTGATCTGACAGAGGGACGGTTTTCGGCGCGCGAGGCATCGCTGTATGCCAAACCCAATGATGAAAGGGATTTAGCGCGATGCATCGTCGAATTACTGGACGATCCTACGCGCAGAACCGAGATGGGCGCTTTTGGGCTACGCCGTGTGCAAAACGAGTTGGAGTGGCGATTCGAGATACCGAAGTTACTATCCGCCTACGATGCTGCCTTCAGCAATCGCGACCTCAGCGACGCCAAAGCGACGTTGTCGAGTCATGGTTGATCTCGGCAGTTTGTGCACATTCATCTGCGGATTTTTTCGACCTCGGACAGTTCACGCATGCGTGAGTAACTACGGCCATGATAGCTGCGGTTCTCGTCGCGCGAATCGAGGTCGGCAGTATTCCGCCGGCGGCGTCGAGACAGTCGATGAGCGTTGTCGCAGGGCTCTCCATGACGGCGTGGGCGCTTGTGATACACGCCCTGCTGCGGTGGGCGCACACGGTATTGCCGGCGTTCATTGCTGGCGCGAAGCCGATCGCCGCGCCCTTGCGACGTGACTACAATAGGAGTCGTCATGACACTTCACTCATGGGCTCTGCACCGGCGGAATGCGTCCGCCAGTGAAGGATTCCTGGGGTCGCATCGGACTTTGTGCCAGTCACAAAATAAGTCTCGTCGCTGTGTAGAAAAGTCAAGTGATTCAATCCCTGATAAGCGGGGGTTCTTATGAAGGAATCAGACATCCAAGATTTCTGGAACCGTCACCCCTGCGGAGACCTGCAAGTCGGTGGACTCCAACGACGCCACGGCGATTACGAAGCATTTTTTACTGATTACGACAACTTCCGCTATCAAAAGGAAGGACATATTCTAGGCTGCTTGGACAAGATTCCCTTCACAGGAAAACAGGTTCTTGAGATCGGACTGGGCCAGGGCGCTGATTCAGAACAAATCATAAGGCGTGGTGCGATATGGTCGGGACTCGATCTTACGCAAGAATCGGTCGCTCGCGTTAAAACGCGTTTTTCACTTCGGCAATTGCCCTATCAGTCGATCAAGCAAGGGAGTGTTTTGGAAATCCCTTATGAGGACAGCAGCTTCGATATAGTCTTCAGTCATGGAGTTCTTCATCATGTCCCCGATATCCTGACCGCTCAACGAGAAATCCGGAGAATCTTGAAACCAAACGGAGAGTTGATTGTCATGCTCTATGCCCGGTGCTCGGTGAATTATCTTATATCTATTGGCCTGGCACGGAGGCTCGGTTTGTGTGCACTTTATTTCACCGGATACGATCCGGGCGGAGTCTATGGCCAACATCTAGCAAATGCTCGCATGACTGGGCTTTTTCGTTACCTGAAAATGTCCAGTTTCATTCACAAGAATACAGACGGGCCGTTGAATCCTTATTCGAAGGTCTACGATCTACGAACCGTCAGGGAGGATTTTCCTGATTTCAAGATTGTTTCTTCCTACAAGCAATTTATGCACGCACCGCCGCTTCCAGTCGAGTGGCTGCCGCTTGATCGGATGCTTGGTTGGCATCTATGGGTTCATATGCAACGAATCTGAGTGATCGAGCTCCGGCGGCGGCACCACGGCGCCGTGCTGCGTGCGGCCGGCTACAACCTGCGCTGGCTGCTCAGGACGATCGCCCGGGGGCGTATCGGGCGACTCTTTTTCGCCTTGTGCTCGGCAGCGCTGCAGTTGCTTCTCGCCGTATCGGTCACGCTGTTGCCGTCGCGCCAGCGATCGACGTCGGTCGTGGCGGCAGCAGGCTGAATTTCGCATGGCCGACGAATTACGGGCCAAGCCAGTTAGGCGGGTCGTCGAGCGCGGATAGTCGATTTCGTAAGTCGCGTTGACAAGTCTTCGCTGGCGACGTTGTCGTTTCAGATCTTTCCGAGCAGACTCATGAGGACGTGTTCGTCGAGGGCTGGAGATCCTGGCTGATCCTTGATCACATAGAATCCTTTGGTATACATCGTTCGCGTCGGCTTTCCGGACCAATCGTCCCATCGATACAGGCCGAATTTCTGGGGTATGTACGGCGCGTTGTTGTTGTAGTCATTTGGGCCATCGTGGCTGACGATTAGTTGCACGGGCCCGTTTCCGACTGCACGCCATATCCGAACGTAGGGCTTCTGCGCAGCATCCCAATTCAGGCGCACCTTCATGACGAAGCGATGCCATTGCGTGGTCGAGGGCGCGCTCTCGCTCCACAGGGATTTGCTTGGAGGGTTCGACGCGACGGTGGGCTGCCCGGAATCCCATCGCACCACGAATGAAATATCGTTATCGCCCGAGTACATTGACAGCGAGGATGGCAACCAGTTTTCACCGCTGTCCGGCACTTGGTGGAAATCCATAAGAGATGCACCGCCGTTGCCGCTGCCGAACATGTCGGGTTCGAACTTCACGGCGAATGCTATCCAGTAGTCGACGCCGCGCATTACCGTAGCGCCTTTGCTGCTCCAATCGGCGGAGATTTCGCTTCGGCGTGCCCCTACTGTGCCCCATGTCGGAAATGCCTCGGCAATCCGGTGTCGGAACGCCGCCTTGGTCGGATCCAGGGGATCGGCCACCCTCGAGAGCGCGTAGTCGCTACCCAATCCGATGATCCCGGGTTCCTGTACGTCGGCGAGAACCTGGTTTGGTCCAGACACCTGGGTGGCTGCGTTCCATTTGCGGCCTTCTGCGTACGTCTGGCGAGGATCGATCCAGTAGATGACTCGCGAATCCCGGCTATCCGGTATTGCAGCAGTGTTGTCAGCACCGCTCGTCGACGGCGTATCTTTCGTTGCACTTGTGGCCGATTTCTGTGTCGTCGCCGTGGACCCCGTCAGCGCCGCGCTCTGGCTCTGCTCCACAGCTTGCGCAGTCGCCACGGGATCGACGTCAGAACCGCAGGCCGCCAACAGCATGGGCATCAGGCAAGCGGTCAGCAGAGCTCCGCTCCGCAAGAACGTAAGCGTGAAGCTTGGCATGAAATTCGCTCCGTTTCGGGGTGTACTCTCATCGACGCGGGAATCGCGACACGAGATGTGACATCCATCACGGAGAGTAAAGAGTCGTGCGTGTGCCCAGTGCAGTGAATGGAGTAGCTGGTGTATACGGCCCGACAAATGGCGGTGTATGTCGAGGTGTGTCAAGAAGTGATAGAACGCACACGCTCCATCGCGGGAAGTCGGATGAGTGCGTATTTCGGCCCATCGTGACCGCCCGTTTCGGCAACGTGACCGCGCATTT
>DAOKYU010000023.1 GCA_035325995.1 Thermodesulfobacteriota bacterium
GTATCCCCCCGGCAGAGTTCCTTAAATCCTGTCCCCGAATTACTTAACATCTACAATTGCGAGGGTGCGAAGCACCCGCGGCAATCTTCTTTTGATCCGTCATCCTGAACTTGATTCAGGATCTAATCCTTTGCTTGCAATCTTTTCTTCCCCCCTTAGGAAAAGGCCTGTCGCGGCGCTTGTCGGGGCGAAGCTTTGCGAAGCCTGAAAGCCATGCGAAGCCGGAGGGGTCAGGGGGGATTTCGTTTTCTGTTTTTAATCCGTCATTCCGGATTCGATCCAGAATCTATTTTTTCCCTCTCCCTTGAGTGAACGAATGCAAACGGGCATCTGGTTGCCCTTGACTTACTACCCAGCGCTGCTGGAAACTGGCATAAATTAAACAGGGACGAAGTGGATAAATTCAGTCAGACAAAATCAAAAATGGTTCATACAAACTAAGAAAATAAGGGACGAGACAGGGATTTAGTATTCAAGTTTCTTCAAAAAACCGCATCCTCATCACCCGCCGTCACCATGAAAGCCGCCACGGCCGAAAGGACCACTCTCCGCATTCTCATTTTCGAATGAAAAAGACTAACCGGGCCCGCCGGCCCTATTCAGGCTTTCCCAAACCTCCCTGAGACCCTCCAGGTAACCCGCTGGAAGCGGCCCTCCCCCCAGCCTCCCGAGCTCGTGCTCTACATCCTCCACGGATACAATACCGCCCTTCCCTTTAAGCGCGCTCAATATGACCGCCGCCTCTATAACCCCCACATCCACCCCGGCATATTTTTCGCTGAACGAAACGTCCTCGCCCTCCTTTAATCTCCCCGCATACCTTTCGAAAACCGCTTCTATTTCCGCGGCCCGCTTTTCTGAGCTCCTTACCGCATTACCTACCGCGGTAATTACCGTAGTATCTACCGCATTACTTACTGCAGTAGATACCGCATTATCTACCGGTATACCTACCGGACTACTTACCGCGGTAGCATCCGGCTTGGCCCTTACGAGCACCTTTTTCGTCACGGGGTCCACCTCGAGGCCACCTTCGCGCCTCCTTTTGTGCACCTCTTCCGGCCCATATACCTTATACTTCCTTCCGTATACCCCGAGCGCCTTCTCCACCACCTCTACATTAAGCTTCTCTGTCAGCGAATGAACGGCCATCCTGACGGTCTTGTCGGAAAGCCCAGTGAGCTCCCGGAGCTCCTTGAGCCCGATCCTCACCCCTTCCGTCTCCGAACCCTCGCTCACCTTATATATGGCCTCGTATACCTTCATCTCCGAAGGCGCCAGCAGGGGATCCCAATCTTTCGGCACCGTTTTGGCTGCGGCCCGAGGGGATTTTCTCTCTCCAGCGATCCTTTTTACCGCACTACCTACCGCGGTAACTACCGCGCTTTCCCCTTCGGCATCTACCCCGGTATCTACCGCGGTAGTTTCGTTCACCCGCGGCTCTTCCTCCACGGGCTCCTTCGGAATATTCCTGTCCTTCCTGAAGCTCTCGAAATAGGCCGTGGCCACCCTGTGCGCGTTCACCGGGCTCCCGCGCTTCTCCATCGACTCCAGCATCCCCGAGAGGCGTCCGCCGGACGCCTTCTTTTTCTCAGGAGTTTCGGATGATGTACTTTCTCCCTTCTTCCTTTTCCCTTTCATAAATCGACATCACTTCCTTGGCCAGCCTTCTGTAATCCGTGGCCCCGGCGCAGATCGGGTCGTACTCCAGTATATGCTTTCCGTACCCGCTCGCTTCCTTCAATTTCACGTTCGAATGTATGGGGGAAAACACGTTCGGATTGAACTTCTGGTTAATCGCCTCCAAAACAGTGCTGCTTATCGTCGTCAGCTTATCGTGCATGGTCGGGAGCGCGTAGGGCACAATAGGAAAATCGGGCCTCGACGAATACACCTCGTAAAGCGTCTCATCAATCATCCTTACGGCCTCAAGCGCCATGGGCTGCGTCTGCACAGCTATGATCACGTCGTCAGCCGCAAAGAACGCGTTCACCGAAAGCGTCGCGAGGGAAGGGGGGCAGTCTATTATCACAAAATCATAACTCTTCCTCAGCCTGTTAATAGACTTTCTCAGCCGATGATCCTTCTCAATCAGCGCCGACATCGAGAGATCGGCCCTGCTCATCGAAAGATTCGCCGGCGCGAGATAAAGCCCCTTCGTCCCGTGCTCTATCACTATCCCGTTTATGTCGGTCTTGCTCGTAGGATCCGTGAGCACGTCGTTTATCGTCATCTCGAAATCGTTCGGACTAAAACCGAGATGCGTCGTGGCGTTCCCCTGGGGGTCGAGGTCTATAACCAGAACGTCGGCCCCTTTCTCCACAAGACACGCGGCGAGATTCACCGCGGTCGTCGTCTTTCCGACCCCTCCCTTGTGATTGGCAACCGCTATAACCTTCATGTGCTCTTTAACCTCCGGGCAGGGTCTTCGTCCTGGTCTGAAAAAAAGAGCCTTGGAAACTCCGGGCTCCCATTTTATTTATATCAATTCCGAGCGACTATATCAAGCCGAAAGGGTAGGGCGGTGCAGAGCATCACCGCAAAATCCTGCTGCCCCGGGCAAGGATTTTCGCCGATTGATTTAACATGCCAAAAATCATATAATATGGCTGAGCTTGGGTATTAAAAAGCCGCCGAAGCTTTAGCGCTGAGCATAAAACAACGGCGGCAACCGGAAGGTGGAACAACCTAATGATACCTTTTCTCACTTTTAAATGTCAAGCTTTTTGATGCCCGGCTAAGGAACCGTCCGGGGTCTGCTCTGAGAGGCTGATGTCTGATAAAAAACAGGACAAAACAAAGATAGTCCAGATTTGGGGAGAGATACTCGACGAGGGTTTTACGAGCGTCCCGAACATCCTCCTCAGATACAGATCCAGAATAGGCCTCAAACCCAAGCACGTCATGCTCATAATCGATATCATGTCCTACAAGTGGGACTCCAAATATCCCTTCCCGAGCTACTCCACCCTTGCCCAGAGATCCGGCATAGAAGAGAGGAGCGTGAAGCGCATCACCCAGGACCTCGAAGAGCTCGGCCTCCTCGTCAAATCTCCCCGCTTCGACGAGGAAACGGGGGCCCAGGTCACCACCGTATTCGACTTCCGCCCGCTCGTCCAAAAACTCATCGAGGAGCTCAATAAGGGCGACGAATACGACGAAGAAGCCGGATTCGGCAGTGAAGGTGAAGACGAGATAGGCGTCGGTAGACTCATACCCGAAGCCGCCGTCCCGGAGAAAAATTTCAATAAAAAAAGGACACCCAAAGGGGGTGACAAAAATGTCAGGGGGGAGGGTGACAAAAATGTCACCCGGGGGGTGACAATATTATCACCCGGGGGGGTGACAAAAATGTCACCCAAAGAAAACAAATATAGGAAGAAGATAAATAGTATAGGAACCCTCGAGAGCAACCTTACCTACGTAGGGGCAAAAAGCGGCGTTTCCAAGGCCCCGAACAAGGAAAAAGAAAGGGTTCGTAAAAGCATAAGAGACGCCATTTTCAGAAAGAGGATATTCGAGACGTACGACAACCTTGTAGACATCAAACCGATGGAAGAAATAGTCGAGGAAGGTGCGCACAGGGCGTGTAAGGACATAGCCATAAACAGGGTCCTCGATATCGAAGAAAAGGGCGTCACACTCGACCCCTCTGAAGTAGCGCGTGAGGTAAGAGCCTCCTTCCCCTACGAAGGCATTCCCAAGGGGAGCGAGAGCAGGGCGAGGGATTTTTACGTCGGCACACTATGCGAGCTCGTCGCGGAGGCGGCGGCCAGATCGCTGTCCGGCGGCAGACTAAAGCCTAAGGGTTGAATCGCCGACGCCGGCCCGGGCATCTCATTTTCGGAGACACTGCTTCAGCGCCACACACTACGCCGGGCCCTGTACGGCTCGCCCGGCGTTTGACATTTATCGAGGTCTATTTAATATATTTTTCCGCAAAAATTCAAAAACAGGGGGAGAATACATATGGCAGGCGGCTCGCTGAACACAAAAGAGGCCAGAGAAGTTCTCAAAAAAAATAAAATCGTTATAGCAGGAGTGGGAGAAACGGAGCAGGGGAAAATCCCCGACAAGAGTTCCTTTCATTTCCTCTCCCAGGCATCCAAGCTCGCCATAGAAGATGCTGGAATCAAGAAATCGGACGTCGACGGACTCGTCACCGCGTTCTCGCTCGTCGAGCACACCTTCATGCACTGCACTACTTTTGCCGACTACTTCGGACTAAGGCCGAGGTTCTTTTCGTCCGTGGCCGTCGGCGGAGCGACGGCCGTATGGATGGTCGCCGAGGCCGCGATGGCCATAGCCTCCGGCCAGGCCGAGGTCGTCCTCTGCGTAAGGGGCGACAACACGCTCTCCGGTATATCCTCTTCCGGCATGGTCGCCCTCATAAGGGAAATGTGCCACGCAGAGTTCGAATTCCCCTACGGTCTCACCACCCCCGGCGGATACGCACTTGCCGCACAGAGATACCTCCACGACTTCGGCGCCACCCGCGAGCATCTCGCGGCCGTGGCCGTCACGATGCGTAAGCACGCGGCCAACAAAGAGAACGCGATGAACAAGGAGCCCCTTTCCATAGACGACGTTCTCAACTCGCGCATCATAGCCGAGCCCCTCTCCAAGTACGATTGCTCCATCATCTCCGACGGCGGCGCCGCGTTCATCGTCACGACGGAGGCGAAGGCAAAAGAGCTCGGCATCCAGAATCCGCTCGCGTACCTCTGGGGCATGGGTCAGGGATACTCGCACCAGTACCTCACATCGCTCAAAAACCTCGACCAGATATATAACGCCGTCAACACCTCCGGGCAGAAGGCGTTTCAAACGGCTGGCCTAGGGCCGAAGGACGTCGACGTGGCGTTCCTCTACGACTGCTTCACGATAACCGTTCTCCTCGAGCTCGAAGGGCTCGGGTTCGTCCCCAAAGGCGAGGGCGGCGCGTTCGCGCTCGAAGGGCGCATGGAGATAGGCAAGGACCTCCCCGTAAACACCCACGGCGGGCTCCTGTCACAGGCGCACCTCGGCGCGATGCACCACGTGGTCGAGGCCGTGCTTCAGCTCAGAAAGCAGGCCGGTCCGCGTCAGGTCGAGGACGCCGACGTTGCGCTCGTACACGGAAACGGCGGCATCGTATCCGCACACAGCACGATACTCTTAGGGAAAGAAGCCCTTTCATAATCAAAAGGAGACTCACAGGACAATGGCTGAAAATAAACCATACGAGAAACCACTGCCGGATTTTCGTCCGGAAACGAAACCCTACTGGGAGGCGGCCAGGAAGCACGAGCTCGTGCTCCCGAGATCGAAGGCCACGGGGGAATTCTTCTTCTACCCGCGCGCCATCTCCCCGGGCGACGACATGTCCGAGGACATAGAATGGGTAAAGGCCAGCGGGAAGGCGAAGGTCTGGACCTTCTCGATTCACCACATGGGCCCGACAAAGGCATATAAAAACGATCCTCCCTACGTCGTGGCGCTGGTCGAAACCTCAGAAGGCGTAAAGATGATGACGAACATCGTCGACTGCGACGTAAGGGACGTTCAGATAGGCATGGACGTCGAGGTCGTATTCGACGACGTCACGCCCGAGGTTACGCTCCCCAAGTTCAGGCCGGCGAAGTAAGAAGGGCAGGGGGGCAGGTAGGGCAGGCAGGAGGGCGAGCGGGGAAAGGCGGCGCGGAGCAGCCTTTTTAGTGCGCTCGACTTCGCGGACGGGCAGTTCGTATCAATCAAAACAGGAGACTTCGACAATGCCGCAGGAAGATACCAGGGTTTTTTACGAGGACCTCGAAGAGGGCGCCGAGCACAAGAGCACCGGGAGGACGATAACCGAAACTGACGTCGTCAGCTTCGCCGGGCTTTCCGGGGACTTTAACAACATGCACATAGACGAGGAGTTCGCCAGGAACACCGTGTTCAAGGGCAGGGTGGCGCACGGCCTCTGCGTCCTTTCGGTGGCGTCCGGGCTCTGGTTCACCATGCCGCGCCTCGCGACGATAGCCTTCATGGGGCTCGAGGACTGGAGATTCTCGGGCGCCGTCAAGTTCGGAGACACTATTCATATCACCAGAAAGCTCGTGGAAAAGAGGGAGCACAAGCGTCCGAACATGGGCTTTTTAATCTTCGAGGTAAACGTCCACAACCAGTCGGGCGAGATAGTCCAGAAGGGTAAATGGGTCATACTGGTACAGAGAAAAGAATCTGCATAAAATTCAGGCGGGAACCACCGGTTTCCGCCCTCTACCGGGCGGCACGGGCCCCGTGCCGCCCGCACTAACTCACATCCATAATTCACAATTTATTTCTTAAGTACGTCTCATTTATTAAATTTTCAGCCAAATTCTAAAAAAGAGTCTTGACATTGGTTCGCCAAGTGTGATAAAAACCATCCATATGGTTGGTATAGCCTTTGTGGAAGGTGGAAATCCACGTATATCACACAAATAACTTATAGGAGGTATGGAGAGACATGGCAATAGACCTATTGCTTGGGTACGTTTTGTTACTCGTTGGATTTGTGTTTTTCTGTAACGGTATGACCGTGCTCGGAAAGACCGGGGCCAAAGAGGTTGGAGTACTGAATCTCGGCGTGGCCATATTGATTCTCGTGGCAGCTTGGCATCTGCACGGCCTGGAGCAAACCGCCGCAACAGCTTTAATATCGGTATTCGCTCTTATCTATCTCATGGTTGCCGGTATTTTTATCCATGGATACGATGCTAAGGGTTTAGGGTGGTTCTGTCTTTTCGCGACCGTAGTCTTCATCTGGTACGGTCTCCACTTCATGAACCTCGATGCGGTTATCCCCGGGTTTAAATACTATGCCTACTTTGCCTGGGCATGGGCGCTTCTAACCCTTCTCTGCTGGCTCGTGTTCTCGCTCGGAAAGGCATTGGCTCCGGCGGTTGCATGGCTCTTCGTTATAGAGTCCATCGTAACGCTGCTCATCCCCGGAATGCTGATCCTTACCGGGAAATGGACGCCGGTTGCCGCGTGGGTTGCATCGCAGACCCCGCAGTAAATTTTGGCTGAAAGCAGGCAAAATCAAAATTAAAACATCGGGAGCCCTTTCGAATACCGGGAGGGCTCTTTTTTATTTTTGCCCCCCGTCCCACATTTTACTTGCCTTTAGTTGCTAAAATTTTTAAAATACCGGTAAGCTTTTCCTAGGAGGTTTCATAATGAGAGACGTATACATATTGGGCGTCGGAACCACCGCTTGCGGCAGGTTTCCGGAAAAGGCGGCTCACGTGCTCGGCCGCGAGGCGGCGTGGGCGGCCATAAAAGACGCCGGCATTCATCCGAGAAAGATAGAGATAGCCTTCTGCGGCCATGTCTATCAGGGCATGGGCGTCGGGCAGAGAACACTCAAGGAAATAGGGCTCGTCGGGCAGCCCACCATAAACGTCGAAGGCGCCTGCGGCAGCGGCACGCTTTCGTTCTGGGAGGCCTGGAGGACTATAGCATACGGTCAGTACGACATAGCCCTCGCCCTCGGGGTCGAAAACCTTAGCCGCGTTATGTCGGGCGGCCCGCTCCCCCTTGAAGAAGACGATATCGAAGTCGCGCTCGGTATGGGCATGCCTGGACTCTACGCCATCAGGGCCAAGAGATACATGGAAGAATACGGCGTTACGGCCGAGCAGTTGGCCAAGGTTGTGGTAAAGAGTCGTAAGCATGCGGCTATGAACCCCGTGGCCCAGTACAGAAAAGATATAACAATAGAAGAAGTTCTTAATTCGCCAATGATAGCGGACCCGCTCACGAGGAATATGTGCTGTCCGGTGGGCGACGCGTCGGCCGCGGCGGTCCTTTGCTCCGGTGACCTCGTAAAGAAGCTCGCCGTAAAGGAGCCGATAAAGGTTCTCGGCTGCGTGGCGCAGTCCGGCAAGTACTCGAGCCCGAAAGGCCTCACCTGTGACCCCTCGGAAAACGTTACACGAACCTCGAACCTCGCCTACGAAATGGCAGGGCTCGGCCCCGAGGATATGGACGTCGCCGAGATACACGACGCCTTCTCGATAGCCGAGATGATAGTCTACGAGGCACTCGGTTTCTGCGGAAAAGGGGAGGGCGCAAAGCTCGTAGAGGATGGAAGCACCTGGATAAACTCGGGCGGCGTCGCGGTTAACCCCGGCGGCGGCCTCCTTTCGAGGGGCCATCCCGTAGGGGCGACGGGCCTCCTTCAGACGGCCGAGATAGTATGGCAGCTCCGGGGCGAAGCGGGCGCGCGTCAGCAGAAGGACGCCAAGGTCGGCATCATCGAAACCATGGGCGGCGCCCAGCCCGCCATGGACGGCATAACCTGCGTCGTGAGCGTACTGGGCAAGTAGGGTGGGGCCGGTTGCCGCATCTGTCATTGCGAGGGAGCGTATTTCGCAACCGCGGCAATCTCAAGGGTGGGGCGTTTCCGGCTGCAGTAAAAAATTGTCATTATAATTAATTTTGAGAAAACCAGGTTATGAGAAAAGGGGGTGATTCGTCGCCCCCTTTTTTTTAAAATATGAGCGATTTAATAAATACAGCAAAGGCGCTGGCTGATCTCATACTCTCCTCGGAAAATGCCGCCGCCCTCACGGGGGCCGGCATAAGCACCGAGTCCGGAATACCTGACTACCGCTCCCCCGGGACGGGTCTCTGGGAGAAGATGGACCAGTCCGTCGTATCCCTGGAGGGCTTTAAGCGAAACCCCTCCAAATATTACGAATATGCCATGGGGCTTCACCCAATAAGACAGGCTGCGAGGCCGAACCCGGCCCATATGCTGCTCGCCGCGCTCGAGAGGGAAGGGCGGCTCAGGGGCGTAATCACCCAGAACGTAGACGGCCTCCACCAGGACGCCGGCTCGGGCGAGGTGCACGAGCTCCACGGCTCCCTCCGCCAGGTCGTCTGCCTTTCCTGCTCCTCCCTTCATTCCATGGACGAGGCCATGGAGAAGGTCGTTTCCGGGGAAAACCCCCCTCTTTGCCCCGGATGCGGGGGCGTTTTAAAGCCGAACGCCGTATTTTTCGGCGAAATGCTCCCCACCGTCCCCTGGCAAAGGTCCCTGGAGCTCGCCCGTAAGGCCGACCTCTTCGTAGCCATAGGCTCTTCGCTCCAGGTCTCCCCGGCCAACACCCTCCCCGACATAGCCCTTCAGGCGGGCGCCCGTCTCGTAATCCTCAACCTCATGCCCACCCCCTTCGATACGGACGCCGAGCTCGTCATACGGGAGAAAATAGGCGAATTCGCCTCCGCTGTAACCTCCATTCTCGATTCAGAAACCCCCGGATCCTGACTTTATTTTAATTTTGGTGGAATTAAGCCCGTAACTTAAGTTTTTTTCCAATTCTTAAAAAAAACCTCTTGACACAGCTATGCCATTTTTGATATAAGTACAAGAGATGGGGCTTTGATTCGTAGTTTTCTACGTTTCTCCTCTAAAGGTTGGTAACAATCCGGTTCTTAAAAATCTATATAAGGAGGTTTGTAATATGCCAAGTCATCTTAATGTCCCAACGAAGTATTGGGAGCTCACTAAGGAGGTTCCACCGCCTCCAATAGAGAGAGACATAAAGTCGTGGATCATAGCGAACCCTTCGGACCCGCTGTGGGACATCGATGTTCTCCCTCTGACTTACACGGATAGCCGTTGGTCTGCCTTTGTCGTAAGGGTAGATGCGGCTACCAGGCAGCGTCTTTGCCCGAATCCGCCTCTCACGGTCTGGGACGGAGAGAACGCAGATTTGGTCGAGTTCTGGTACGTTGACCACAAGCACACCATGCTTGGGCCATACCTCGAGTTCGGTGTAACGATTTCGGCCACCTACAAGGACCCGAAAGGTAACGTATGGAAAGCCGGTTACTATCCGTACATGTACCTCACCGGCGACGCTCCGGTTGACGCCGGCCGTGTGCTCGGTTTCCCGAAGAAGATGTCCTACATCAGGTGCTCCGTTCATGGCGGGGATAAAGAGACGGACTTCTTCGGTTTTGCAATGTCCCGTAACGGCTATCTCATGCATAGCGCTACGGGTAAGTTCGATGACAAGCAGGTAACGCCTCCGTTCTTCTATGGGAAGGTAGACTGGGGTAAATTCAACATGAAAGTTATCACCAGGCCGGATGTTTCCAGCTCCGAATGGCAGCTCACCTATCTGCCGTCGGAACTGCCGCCCGCATTCAACATCAAGGGGCACCGCTTCCAGATTAAGCCGGAGCACACCCGCACGGCTTCTGGCGACGCCATCAACTGGTTTATGCAGGCAACACCGTTTGACAACATGGGCGCGGAACTCAAGATCCAGGAAGTCACGGGTCTTATTTCCTTCGTATTCGACCTTATCATTCCGCCGGCCAATGTTCTCTGGACCGAGACCTACGAGCGTCCCGCCAGCTACAGGGGCTACGCAACTCCGTACAAGTACGGTCTGCGTCAGCAGTTCCCGATCAGCCAGGGCTCGTAAGCCAGGCCTTTGTTAGTAAAGCGGTAGGAAGTAGAAGTATAAATTTTAAGAAGAAAATCATAGGAGGTAGTTACAATGGGTTTACAGGCAAATGAATATAGCTACCCGTGGTTGGCGGAAGGTGAAGTTCCGCCGTTACCACTTGACAGGGACAGGATACACATCATCAGCCAGGGCGTAGCGGACCCTGTTTTCGACTATGACATCATCCCGCTCACCTACACGGAAAGCCGCTGGATGGCCTATGTTATCCGCGCTGACCTGAAGGACATGAAGGCAGTAACCCCCGAGCCGATCCAGGTTCAGGACGACGTTATCGAATTCTGGTACGTTATCCACAGGAACACCATGCTTGGGCCATACATGGAAATGGGCGTAACGTTCTCGGCAAGCGTAGACTCCGGCGACGGACAGATCTACAAGGCCGGGTACTACCCCTACATGTATCTTTCCAACGACTCCCCGATCTTCGCTGGTAAGGAGCCGTTCGGATTCCCGAAGAAAGCCGCTTACATCGCCGCTTTCGAGCACGGAACCAACAACAACTACTTCAACATGCTCATGGAGCGTCGTGGATACATCCTCCACACCGCCAACGGCCGCTATTCCGACAAGCCTCTTTCCGTAAGACCTACGTTCTACGGCAAGACCGACTGGGGCCGCATGAACTATCGTATCACGACCAGGCCGGACATAACGAACAGCATTCACGAAGTTACGTACCTTCCGTCCGAGCTGCCGCCGGGATTCGGAACGGGACACCGCTTCCAGCTGAACCCGCAGAGCATCCGCACAGCGACCGGCGCTGACATCCGCTCCTGGTACATGTCCGGAACCCCGTTTGACTTCATGGGCGGACAGATACCGGCTACGGAAGTAGTTGGTCTCATCAGCTTCACCTTCAACCTCATCATCCCGCCGGCCAAGACCATCTGGACGAAGACGGTTGAAAGGGGCGAGGCGGACTTTGGCTCGATCCTGTACTCGACTCCGTTCAAGTACACGATGCGCCATCGCTTCCTCCTTCCGCAGTACTCCCAGGGCTAATCACCCGAAGAGTCACTGTCCGGAAGCAATCAGGACAATCACAGCGGGGCTCCCTCGGAAGAGGGAGTCCCGCTTTTTTTGCCCTTTTCCTGAATCACTCGCCTTTCAGAAATACATAAAATAAATCAGGGTTCGTTTAAACTAGAAGCAGGTCGGTATCAGACAATAGCCGGAAAGGAAGGGTAGGGCGCACGCAACGCGTGCATGAACCCGACGTGGTGGTCTGGCTTTGCCATTAATTTCCCCCTTGGGAAAAGGGTGTACAGACCGGGGACATAGGTTACAGGTGTTCGGAGACATGGGTAACAGTTTTTTATAATACTAG
>DAOKYU010000024.1 GCA_035325995.1 Thermodesulfobacteriota bacterium
CTTCGATTGTCTGCGGACACAGTCCGCACGGCCCGGAGGGGTATTGCTGCGCTGCGTAGCGGCTTCGCATGGCTTCGCCGCGACAAGTGCGGCTTGCAATATTATGACTAGAACGAGGCTAAACCAAGTTTGTCTTTCCCAAGTGCCTTAATCGGGAATCCAGTTCTTTTAACAGAAAAAGCAAAGCATAAATCCCCCCTATGTTCCCCCCTTTTCCTAAGGGGGGATGAAAAGCAAAGACGAAGAATGAAAGACGAGATACTGAAACAAGTTCAGGATGACTAATTTAAAAGAATGGATTCCCGATAAATGCATTCGGGAATGACAAAAAATCGTAACGAGAAGATTGGGAAGTGTGGAGTGAAAGTAAAAACCAGGCTGCGGGATACGCGGCCGGAACCGGGAGGTTTTTTGAATGGGTAATGTAACAACTACGACAGCGGCCGCCATCATCCCCGAGATATGGGAGGCGGAGGTGGAATTCGCCGCCCACAACAACAGGGGATTCAGCGGCAGGATCATGGAGTTTCAGTTTGCGGGGCCGGGGGACGTTCTGCACATCCCCAAGATCGGCGCGATAAGCGCGGCCGCGTTTTCAGGAGTCGTCTCCTACACCGCGAACACGGAGACTTCGGTGGATATAACGCCGGACGTCTCGTACGCCGCCGTGCAGATAGACAGGAAGGCGGACGTGAGGTCTGTCACCAGCCTCGGGAACGTGTACCAGGTGGAGCTGGGGCAGTCGCTCGCGCAGTACGAGGACGAGCAGATCGCCGGACTTTACGCCGGGCTTTCGAGGAGCGTCGGCGGGGCTTCGGATTTCTCCGAGGCGAATTACCTCCTCGCAATAAGGAACCTGATACAGCACGGGAAGAATAAGGTTGTGATGGGGCTGACCCCTATATGGGGCGTCTTTCACCCGGCGCAGTGGGACCACGTGCTCACCGTGTCGAACATAAATTCGGCGCAGGTGAGGGGCGAGGTCGACGGGCCGGCGAAGACGGGCTCCATCGATCTTGCGTACGGCGTGAACATCAGCTTCAGCTCGAGCGTGCAGGTATCGACGACGGCGAGGAACATGATTTATACGAGCAGGGCTTTTGCGATAGCGAGAAAGCAGACCCCTGCTATAGACGTCGAGTTCGACGCGGACACCTTGTCCACAAAGATTGTGGCGTCACAGGATTTCGGTGTGGCCGAAATGAACGACGACCTTGGGGTAGAGTACCAGACGAACGCGAGCTGAGCGGTCGGGGGATGAAGCGGAAGGGCGCGGTTCCGGGAGGGGCCGTGCCCTTTTTTTATAATGTAACCCCCACCTTTATCCTCCCCCTTCACGAAAGGGGAGGAGAGTTAATGGATGAAAAGTTGGAAGTACCCCCTCACCCTTTGTCCCTGTTCTGGTTTCGGATACTTTCGAGCGGTACTGGATGAGCTTCTGTGTAGTCGGCCGAGTGCGTCCGAATGCTCGCTAGTTCGCATTCGTCCCCCTATGTATAGGGGGAGGGGATTATGGGAGAGGACTGAGTGAAGGACGGTACGACGTTCGCGCGGGAATGACAAATATTAATGACAAATATTTAAGAGAGTGTGGAGTGTGAGATATGGCCGAGATAAGGGATGTTGTGATTGGGGAGGAGGGGGAAGTTGGAGGCTACGAAGGCGCGGGGCATCCGAGTCTGCCGGGTGAAAAATCTCCGGGGTACGCGGTCGGGTATCCGACGTGCTCCGAGCCGTCGCGGACGAACAGGGGATGCGACGCGTGGGGGAAGTGCGCGACGAAGGGCGAGGGGCCGTACACAGTGATGTTCGAGAATCCGTCCGGGAGGAAGTCTGCCACGCACTGCCGGAACTGGATGTACAAGCTCCAGTATAAGCAGGGGCTCGGGTACAGGGCAGTGGACGACGAGTGGATGGAGTGCACGGAGAGCGTGGCGGTGGACCCGTCCGACATAAAGAAGGGGACGCGGCAGAAGAGGTACAGGATGAAAGTCGAGGGAGTGAGGATGCCTGTGCCGGCGCAGCGCGGAGGGCGCGGAAGTGGCTATAGAAGAGAGGACGATTCGGAGGAAGGGGCGAAAGCCGGAGTGGGAAGTAAGGGCGACAGGAAAGGACGTCAACGAGCTAAGGGGGCTCATGAGGGAGGCGTCGGAGAGGACTAACGAGAGGAACGAGGCGATGCGGAAGGACATCGGGACGGTGGAGATGGAATCCGTGTCCGGAAAGAGGGACGTCGTCAGGGAGGACGGCGCGCGGAGGATGGAGAGGAAGGGTTTCCGGCCGGTGAGGAAGTCGTTCGTCGTGCCGGATTTGCCGTGGCTTAAGAAAAAAGGAGAGGTGACGGAATGAAAGAGATAAGGTTTGAGCCGTTTGCGGAGTTCGAGGATGTGGGCGCGAGCGCAGAGGCCGCCGTGTCGACGCCCGTTTATTTCGGGAAGGTGGACAGCACGAGGCTGGTGAAGGCGACGCTGGATACGACGGGGTCCGATTTTTTCGGGGCGACGCTGACCGTGAAGTTAGTGGATTCGGAGAACAAGTCGGAGTTCGGGGACGTCGAGGACGGAGGGTTCACAGACCAGACGGAGCCGGGATTAGAGACTATAACTTTTGCGCTCGGGGCCGACGTGCACATAGGCACGCAGGGGGATAATTACGGGAAGTACCTGGCCGTGAGCTACGAGACCGAAGGTGGGGATTCCGGCGGGACGACCGCGATTACGGGGACTGTCGTCCTGGAGAATGTGTTTGTGCCGGATGACAGGGTGACGTTGAGGTTGTAAAGGGGAGAAGCAAGGAAAGATTTCTCCTGTTTAGATTTGAGGTATTTCCGAGCAGTACTGGATATGCTTTCTTGCAATCAGTCCAGGGCGTCCGATTCCTCGCTCGCTCGGAATCGTAGTTCAGGATGACTGCTAATACTAAATCCCCCCTGTGTTCCCCCCTTTTCCTAAGGGGGGATGGAAAGAACGCTTGACGGATTGCGTAAGGAAATGGATTCCCGACACAGGCATTCGGGAATGACAACACTTGAGGTGATCCCCACCTTGATCCTCCTCCTTTGGGAAGGGGAAGGGGAGGAAAGGCAAAAGCAAAAGACAACGCGAGATCCTGAAACGAGTTCAGGATGACGGCAAAAAAGGATGACGGAAGTGCGGGGTCACGGCAGAGTGCCGTGACTCGGATTCGTGCACGCGGGGCGTGCTGGATTCCCGATACAAGCATTCGGGAATGACAGAAATAAGGTGACCCCCATCCTGACCTTCCCCCTGATAGGGGGAAGGGAAAGTGGAGAAGGGGGATGCGGTGAAAGGAGATGGAGATGGCGTATTCGAATGATGGGAATCTGGAGCAGTTTATACCGGACATACTGGACCACGGGGTGCCGGGGATAATCGACGGCGGGGTGAGCACGACTCTTGCCGGCGCGGTGTATACTGGCGCGGTATCAATAACCGTCGCCGACGGCTCGGGCATAGCGGCCGGGGATTATCTCAAGCTCGATTCGAAGGGGAACGTCGAGGTCGCGAAGGTGGACGGCGTCGAGGCGAACGTCGTTACGCTCGACGAGTATACGCCTCTTCGGAAGAGCCACAGGACCGGTGTGAAGGTGGTGCAGGTGGATTCGCCCGGCTTTGCCGCCGACCACGGCGAGGCGGCGTACGACATAGACAGGATCATAGAGGTGAAGTGGTTCAGGCCGCGCGTGAGGGAGAGGTACGGCAGGAATATAGAGTTCCTGGGCAGGGACCTCGAGTTCGACGCTGAGCTGATGCTGAACGCGGGCGTGCAGCTCCGGAAGGCGGCGGTGTACAGGGTGCTCGGCGGGTACGTGTGCCCGAAGCTGTCCAAGGCGACGCGGAACGCGGACGCCTGGGAAAAGAGGGCCGAGGAGTTCTCGAAGCGTTTCGACGAGGAGATAGAGCGCGTGCTCGCCGCCGGAATAGATTACGACTGGGACGCGAGCGGGCAGGTGGACAGGGACGAGAACAGGATCCCGGCGACGTCGTTTTACGTCGGGAGGGCGTAGAAAATGATCACCATAGATACGTCGGAGCTCGCGGAATTCCTGAAAAGCCTCGGGGCGAAGCTCGGGAAGGGGTTCGATTCCCGTAAGGCGCTCCTGGAGTCGGGGCGGCTGATCGCGTCGCTGATAAAGACGCGAACGAAGTCGGGCAAGGATGTGGACGGGAAGCCGTTCGCCCCCTATAAAAACAAGGGTGGAAGGGTGGACCTTGACGCGAGCGGCGAGATGCTGGGGGCGATAGAAGTGAGGCTCGTCTCGGACACGGAGGCCGTCGTCGGTATCTTCGACCCCGTGCAGGCGAGGAAGGCTATTGTGCACCAGATGGGACTCGGAAAGATGCCGGCCCGGAGATTCTTCGGGCTCGGGAGAGACGCCGCGGGCGTTACGGCGGAGATCGAGGCTATATTCGCGCGCGAGCTCGGGAAGGCTACGGGGAAAATATAATGGCAACGAACATAAGAGAGGAAATAGACAAGGCGCTTGCGGATGCACTGCGAGCGTCGTCACTCATACAGCTCGTGACGAGGGAGTTCGTCGGGGTGGACATGGAATCCGGCGCTATAGAGGGGATAAGTCACCTGGAGATGCCGGCCGTGATCGTGAACACGGGGAACGAGACGGGGTACGTCGAGATTCCGGGCGGGAAGACGCGGGCGAAGTATAGCCCCGAAATAGTCGGGTACGTCTACGACGAGGACGAGTATTTCACAGAGCTTAACGCGCTCGTCGCCGAGACGAAGAAGATGCTCTTCGCGTCGAGGCGGATCATTTACGGCGGGGCGTGCGTCGGGATACTGAACGGCGTGACCGCGCTTACGACGGACAGGGGGCGGCTTGCGCCGTACGGGGCGTTTTCGATGACGCTCGAGATTTTATACGATTATGAAACTGTGACCGGGGGGGAGTTGGGAACATGAAAAAATTCATACTATGCGTTTTGGGGGTGCTGGTTTTCACGGCCGGCGCCGAGGCGGATTCGGACAGGATAATGATGGACACGAGCGCGGCGCCGCTCGGGTCGGCGGGGACGTATTCCACCGATACATTCCTGGCGGAAAGCTACAAGTATGCGGCCGTTACAGTCGTCGCGGACGAGAACAGCGCCGAGGGCGGCGTCCGGATAGAGCAGTCGTGCGACGAGGATTGCGACACGGCGGCGGAGCCCGTGTTCCAGTACGTGTCGTCGTGGAGCTACATTGCCGGGTCCGCGAATAACCAGTACGTCGCGGAGCTCAACTGCAAGTGTGCGAGGGTGACTTACGTGAACGGCACGAACGCGCAGGGGAGCTTCCACATATCCACCTACCTTAAGCTTGACTAGACCGGGCTTCCTTATAGACGACCAGAGAGGGGAATCGATGAGAAAAGCGATAATACTATGCGCGCTGTTGTGCGCGGCGGGGATCGCCGCGCGCGCGGACATTCAGCAGGACGTGATTAACAGGGACCCGGCGGGTGCGTCCGGGGGCGGCGGCGGAGGCGGAGGAACTGTGACTGTCGGCGAGTCGGACGGGAGCCCGTCGGTGAGTGACGCTTCTATCATATCGTTCGACCAGTCGAAGGGATTTACCGTGACAGACGAGGGCGGGGGAGAGGCCGAGGTCGGGCTTTCGCTTGGGGCGGAGCTGGTCCTTTACGACGATTCGAACGCCGGATATCCGGCAGGGGTACTAAACGTGGAGGACGCGCTCGACGCCCTCGTGAGCGAGCCGGAAGACGGCCCGAACGGCGAGGGCAGCCTGATACCTTTCGAGAATCTGAAGAATGTGCCGCCGTTTCGGAAGACGCTTTTGCAGCTCCGCCCGCTGGGGTACGAGCCGCCGGCGTCGGGCTTTGCGACCATAGATACGAGGAACTCGCAGCCCGTTTTGACATTCGACGGCGACGAGTGCGCCGTGTGGTCGTTCGTGATGCCGAACACGTATGGAGGGAATGGTGTGACGGTGGAGTTTTACACGACGGCGACGGCGACGTCGGGGGACGTCGATTGGGACGGTTCTTTCGAGCGGCAGACGGCGCAGGATATAGATTCGGATTCGTTTGCGAGCGCGGTGTCGAACGACGGCAACGATAATAGCGGGACGTCGGGAGTGCCGACGCTCGTATCGATAGCGTTTACGGACGGGGCCGAGATGGATTCCTGCGGGGCGAACGATTTGTGCAGGGTGAAGATTTGCAGGGACGCGGCGTCGGACACCGATTCGGGCGCGGTGCAGTTCAGAGGGGGGCAGATTTATGAGACTCCGTGATTTTCTGCCGATTGCGATTCTCGCCGTTTGGCTCTTCGCCGCGGCGCGCGTGGAGGCGGCGTGGAGGTTTGACGAAACGGACGATTACGCGGCCCTCGGTTTCGACACGGCCCTGGACCTGCCGGACGGGGACTGGACGGTCGCGGGCTGGGTCCGGCTGACGAACGGCAACGCGGGGGACGCCACGAAGGGGCTTCTTGTCCGCGCGCAGAACGGGGAGTCGTACTGGGAAATTTCGATCGGGGAAGCTTCGAATCCCGCCCCCGCGGACAGGAACGAGATATGGTTTTACGCGGATAATAACGGGACGTCGGTCCATATCATGAGCACGGGGGATCTTTTCGCTTCCAATACGAGCTGGACGCATTTTGCGGCAAGGCGCTCGGGGAATACGTATACGCTGTGGGTTAACGGCTCGCAGGCGGCGTCGCAGAATAACGCCGCGCTGGGCGGTTTGAGCGCTACAGCCGGCGGCGAAATGGGGGGGCGTCTTTTTTTCGGAATCTTCCTGCCTGGCGTATTCGAGCAGCCGCTCGACGGGGATTTGGGCCCGGCCGCCGCATGGGGCCGCGCGCTTACGGACGCCGAGATCGCGGGGCTTGCCAACGGTTTCAGCGCCGTTTGTTTTCCGGGATGGGCGTGGGTGATCCCGAATATTCGGGACGGTGTTGAGCTGAGGCACGGGATAGAAGTTACGAGAAACGGGGCGACAGTTACCGAAAATAACCGTATGATTTATTGTGGAGGATGAAATGATTGGAAAAATGAACGCCAGTGTCTCGAAAGCCGGGATTTATTCTCTGTCGTTGTTTGCGGCACTTCTTCTCGCAGGGTTTCATGCCGACGTTTATTCCGAGACCCGGTCGATCGACCCGGGCGAGATTTTTCAATACCAGGGGCAGGTGAAATGTAACGCCTGCGCGCCGTGTCCCGGATGTCCGGACGTGGCGGATGCGGGCGATTCATACGGGCCGGGAAAGCGGCAGTCAGAAATCGTATGCAGCAAGGTTGTGTCCCGTGTCGGGAACGCGCAGCCGGCCGTCAATTCCGCCGTCCCGGGGCAAACTGTGTGTATAGAGCCCGGGACTTATAATTTCAGCGTCGCCTTTTATCCGAGGCCGGGCGTGCATATATATTGCAAACCGGGCGCGAAGCTGGTGTTCGACGGAGGCGACCAGGAGGGGGTCAGGTTCAATACGAACGTTTCCGACGCGATCGTAGAGGGATGCGAGATTACCGGCGGATGGGACGGTGTGAAGGTTACCGGGGACGGCAATACCGTCAGGAATAATTACATTCACGGAAACCGCTATAACGGCGTGCTTATCACGGCGGCGAGCCAGAATATCATAGAAGGAAACAGGATCGAGCGGAACGGGACGCGCTGTTTCGACAAGGCGTGGGGAGGGGACAGCCCGAGGCATTGTCACGACGTTTACCTGAGTAATCCCAAAGGGTATTGCGATAATATGTCGGGCAACAGGGTGCTGAATAATTACCTGGGGCCTTCGACGGGGGCCGGCGTGAATTTCAACGGGGAGCCGTGTCCGGGATACTACATCGAGGGGACTATCATAGAGGGCAACGAGCTCGTCGACGTGAACACGGGGATCGCCCTTTGGCACGGCACGAGGTATACGGTAATCAAGAACAACAGCTTTTCGATCCAGTCTCCCCCGGCGTCGAACATGACCGACGCTCTCAAGGCGGCGATAACCGTTTGGGGCGGGACGGCGAAAGAGCCCATTATGAGCGGGAATACGTTCAGGCTGAAGCCCGGCTACCGGGAGTTTGGAAGGGATTGATTCTTCGGGGATGACGACAACCGCAAAGTTGCGAATGACAAGAATCAGGGATGACGGATTCCTCGCTGCTCGGAATCGCTGTTCGGGGTGACAGACTGTTTGTACAAACCCTTTTGATAAGAAAAGCAAAGATTAAAGGAATGGATTCCCGATACAGACGTTCGGGAATGACAAAAGACGAGATCCTGAATCAAGTTCAGGATGACTGAAATGTGGTGATTCCTCGCTAGCTCGAAATCGTTGGGAATGACAAAGAAAAAAGAGTGGAAAGACTAAATCCTCCCTCGCTCCCCCCTTTTTCTAAGGGGGGATGAAAATTTAAATACGGAAAATAGAATGAAAGGAATAGCCCGGGCGGGGATACCGTACCGGGTTTTTTTATATAAAAACACGGAGGTATTACACATATGGCACAGGCATCAGGCTCAAGTGCAGAGATTTGGTACAAGATTGAAGCGGTGAACGGGGTGACCCCGTCCGTCGATTCGGGGGCGTCGACCACGCTGGCGTCGGCGGTGAACCCGGGGGCGTCGAGTATCGTCGTCGCGTCGGATACGGGCATTGCGGCGGGAGAGATTCTTAAGGTCGGAACGCCGCAGAACATGGAGTTCGTGAAGGTGGCGTCGGGGTACTCGTCCGGAACGACGGTTGCGCTCGACCCGAACACGAAGATCAATTACAGGCACGAGTCGGGCGAGGACGTGAAGGAGACGGACCCGACTAAGGACTGGTTCAAGCTCGGGAACGTGAGGTCGTTCACCCCATCCGGCGGCAGGGAGCTTCAGCGCTCGCAGGCGCTTTCGGGCTCGCGCGTGCTGTCTAACTTCAGGGAAGGGAATTACGAGGCCGGCGCCGACATGACCGTCGAGCTCGACATAGAGACCGCGGGGCTCTTTTACCTGCACGCTCTCAACAACGATTATTACAGCGTCGGCGCGACGCAGGGGACGGACCCTGTGAGCACGACGCTTGACGGGGCTGTTGCAAAGGGCGCGACGCAGATAGAGCTCGCCGCGGACACCAACCTGGCGACGGGGATTTTCCTCCAGGTAGGGACGGGCACGGACGCGGAGATCGTGAAGGTAGGGACTTATGCAAGCGGCACGACCGTGGACCTCGACCCGGACGCTCATCCGATGGGGCTCAGAAAGGCGCACGACAGCGGCGATGCGGTCGTCGAAAAAGTGAAGCCCTTTACGCATACAATATACAGGGGGCGGACGATTCCGGAGGGGATTTCTTTTGTCCTGAGATTCACCGACATCGAGTCGCTCATGCTCATCAGGGGGAACAAGATTTCGAACCTGACGCTGAACGTGGACCCGAGCGATTTGCCGCAGCTTAACATGAACGTTTCGGGCAAGGCGTTCCAGGTGCTTTCGGAGAATATCTTCGGGACGCCTGTGTCCATCGAGAACATCCCGTACGTGCACTGGGAGGCGAGCGTGCAGGTGGACAGCGTGGAGCTGACGTCGAACCAGCTCGAGAATCTCAGCCTCGTGATCGAGAACACGATTCAGGGGAACTTCGTCGTGGGATCGCCTATCAAGGGCGCGATCACGCCGGGCGAGGGGTCCGTCAGCGGGTCGTTCACGTATCAGTACGGGAGCCAGCAGTTCGCCGAGAAGACGATCGCCGGGACGGAGACGCAGCTCGATTTCATCTGGACTTACATCGGGGACGACAATCACCAGGTTACGATGAGCGTGCCGAAGGCGAAGTTCGAGGGAAGTCCGCATCCGGGCGTTTCGTCGAAGGACCCTATAACCGACGAGAAGAGCTTCCTCGGGAGGCTGGATTCGGGTTCGTCCCCGGCGACGGACGTGAGCGTGACTGTGAAGAATACGCAGCCGACCGTGGAGTGGATGGTGGAGTCTTAAGGGAATGGGGGGTGAGTTGAGCCCCCACCCGTGCTATTTTGGTTTGAGTTGTTTTCGAGCGGTACTGGATGAGCTTCTGTGTAGTTGGCCAAGGGCGTCCGAATGCTCGCTTGTTCGCATTCGTTCCCCTAACAGGGGGAGGGATTTAATGATGAAGGATTAGCGGTACCCCCTCACCCTTAATCCCTATTTTGGTTTGAGTCGCTTTCGAGCAGTATTGGAAGAGCTATGGTGCAGTCGGCCAAGGGCGTCCGAATGCTCACTCGCTCGCATTCGTTCCCCGGAGGGGAGAGGGGATTAGTAGGGAGACGTATGCTCACATTCGTTCCCTCGGGGAGAAGGGAAAAGATTCTGGATGGATTGCTTGCAGAAATGGATTCCCGCCTGTACGGCTACGGCTTGACTGCCTACGCCGTGACAAGCGCGGGAATGACAATGTCAAAGAAAGGATTGAATGCTAAATTGCTTCGCTGCGTTCGCAATGACAGAAAAGATAGATGAGGGAACCCCCACCCTTACCCTCCCCCTATCAGGGGGAGGGATGTTTTATGGTGAGGGAGTGGAGATTGGTAAAGGAGAAAAAATAGAGGAGGAGTTATGCCTGAGATTAAAAGTCTTACGAAGAATGTTTCGAATTATGTGACGATATATCCGTACAGGGAGATAGAGGATGAGGATTGGCCGGCTTACCAGGACGAGAAGGGTGAGTGGGTCGGCTACGACGAGGGGTGGCGCGAGGTGGGGTTCAAGTGTCCGTATCCGACTGTCGCGAGGCTGACGCAGATAAGGGATTTGACGCAGGACCTCACCGTCGAGGACAGGAGCTTCAAGATACTCGGCGGGGATCCGAAGCGCGCGGCGAAGTTTCTCGTGTACAACCTGATACAGGATATCGTCGGGCTGACGGACCAGGGGGAGCGCGTGCTTTACGACAAGGACGCGAAGGAGTGGCTGTATAACGAGTTCTGCAAGTCGTCGTTTCTTCTGAGCAACTTCAGGTCGAGCTATGAGCTTGTGGCCGGGAAGGTGACGAAGGAGGAGAAGAAGGAAGAGGAAAATTTTTCGGAAGGGTCCGGGAGTATTTCGGACGGATTTACGAGGGCTGGGAAGTCAGCCTCAAGGGTGAAAAAAGAAGATACCACGCCGACGCTCTCAGGCGGCGAGTGAAGCAGCTTGAAGAGAAGAAGAAGCTCCGCCGGAAGAACCGGCTCCCGTTCGGGAAGGAGGATTCCGCGGAGCTTCGGATTCTGAAAAAGGCTGGCGAGGAGACGGACGGGCTCGTGGGCTCGCTGCCGGTGCATCAGCAGGAGTGGGTGTCGCTGTGGGAGCTGTGCCAGTCGCAGAGGTACGGGCAGGGGATGACCGTGGGGACGCTCGTCCATTCGGAGATATGGAATAACCTCGAGAAGCTGGAGTTCGACGGGCATTTGAAGACGAGGGCGTTTCGGATCGTCGTCGCGGTGGACGAGGTGTTCAGGGAGTTTGCGCTCAGGGCGCAGGAGAGGAAGATGAAGAGAGGGTCGAAGGGAGAGGAGGTCGAGAGTGTGAGGGAGAGGTGAATAAATGGCAAAGGACGGATTTCTCGCGTACGCTCGAAATGACAGACGAGATTGCCGCGGTCGCGTAAGGCGCACCCTCGCAATTGTAGATGTTAAGTAATTCG
>DAOKYU010000025.1 GCA_035325995.1 Thermodesulfobacteriota bacterium
AGTGCGGCTTCTTCCGCGCAAATTTCTCCTTCGACATCTCGATACTACCTCCTTACGTAGTTGGAAAAACGGCTCTCTTCAGACAGCAAGTGGAGCCCACGAGCGGACTTGAACCGCTGACCTCATCCTTACCAAGGATGTGCTCTGCCGGCTGAGCTACGTGGGCTGTGAATAGGGTGAGCGGGAGACGGGATTCGAACCCGCGACCCTCAGCTTGGAAGGCTGATGCTCTAGCCAACTGAGCTACTCCCGCCTGGAATGCGTTGTAGCCACTGACTATCTGATTCGTGATGTTGGAAAACAAAAACTCTTCACCTTTCATATTATTGCCATGGGGAGGGCAGGATTCGAACCTACGTAGGCTTGCACCGGCAGATTTACAGTCTGCTGCTTTTGACCGCTCAGCCACCTCCCCTCCGTGGTAAATCATAGACACTTTTCCTGTTTGCGACATTTTCCTGTGGAGCTGGCGAAGGGATTTGAACCCCCGGCCTGCTGATTACAAATCAGCTGCTCTACCACTGAGCTACGCCAGCCGTATGGAATTCCCTGACTTTACCGGTTCTCCATTTATATAATGAAAGACAGATAGAATTCGCCCGTGTATAAAATCACCTATTGTAACACGACAGGAAGCATATTGTCAAGATCCGAAACCGGCTAAAATACCAATTAATAAAGAGACACTGTAATTTCGGCCTCCGTAACCTTGGAGTCACCCACCCACGCCTCGCATTCGAACTTTATGAGCCTCGAGCGCCTCTTCGCAATCCTCACGTCCATCTTCACTTCGTCGTTCGGATAAACCACTTTTCTGAATTTCACCTTTTCCAGCCCCGCGAGGTATGCCCCCGTTTGCCCCGCGGCCTTTATCTCCTCGGTAAACGAAGAATACACCAGGACACCGCCCGTCTGGGCCATGGCCTCGATCAGAATAACGCCGGGCACTATCGGGTTCCCAGGGAAGTGCCCCCTGAAAAAGTCTTCCTCCGGGCCGAAAGTCTTGGTAGCCACTATCCTGGCGCCGGACTCGAGCTCGACAACCCGGTCCACGAAAAGAAACGGGTCCCTGTGAGGGATTAGTCCCTTGATACCTTCTTTGTCAATCAAAATGACTTTAACTCCCTTGTATTATTAAAAGAATCCGTCCGTCCGAACCGTCAGTTCTTCGCGTCATACGCCTGTATGACTTTCTGCGTTATATCTATTGACGGATTCGAGAAGATCACGCCGCCCTCGGTCTTTTCTATTATCATCGTGTAGCCTTCCGACTGCCCGATGGACTGAAGGATTCCGTCGAGGTCCTTGAGTATCTTCTCCAGAAGCTCGAAATCCCTCTTCTGAAGCTCGTCCCTGAAGTCGGCGCGCGACCTCTGGAGCTCTTTGTCGAGATTTTCGATCTGGGCCGCCTTTTGCTTACGGGTCGCTTCGTTCATAACAGGCCCGTTCTGTATAAACTCGTTCTTAAGGCTTTCGAGCTGGGCGCTTTTGCTTTCGATAATCTGCTGCTTCTGTTTGAATTCAGCCTCGAAGGCGCTTTTCGCGGCCTTGCCGGCCTTCGAATTGGCGATAACCATCTGAAGGTCTATGACCCCGATTTTTGCACCACCCTGCGCATAGGATAACACCGGCGTCATCAAAACCATGGCAAGGATAAGAAAAAATACTCTCATGCTGAAACCTCCTTGAATTTAAAATAACGTTCCAACCGTAAACTGTATCTCGTAAGCGTCTTCTCCGGGCAGCCTGTCGCCGAGCGGAAACCCGATTTCGAGCCTTAGAGGACCGAGCGGCGAAATCCACCTCACACCGAAGCCGACGTCCTTTTTCAGGTCCATCGGGTTCAGAGTAGGCGTCTGACCATCGTTGAACGCATTTCCCATGTCAAAGAATATCGAGCCCCTGAGCCCCACGGAAGGCATGATCGGGAATACATAATCGGCCGAGAACAGAAGCTCCTGTACGCCGCCGATTATAACGAAATCCCCGTCCGCCGTCGGAACTCTCGGCCCTACCCTTCTGAAGCCGTAGCCCCTGAGCGAGTTCGGGCCGCCGAGAAAGTATCTCTCGCCGACGACGAGGTCGTTTCCGTTATTGCTGAAATCGATTATCCCGTACTGCCCCCTGATCGTAAATACCGTGCTCCACCACAGCGGAAACCACTGTCTCGAGGAAATACCGTACTTTATGAAGTCCGTATTTCCGCCGAACGGACCTCCGGCATACTCTACATCAGTACGGGTCAAATTTCCAGCACTCGGATCGAGGAAATTATTCCTCGAATCCCATATAATCCCCGCACCGACGCTGCTGATTGTCCTGTCGGAATTCGTGATGATCAGCCTGGCGTCGCTGTCCACGTCGCCTATCTTTACGTTTTCTATCCTGTACGTTAGCATTCCGGACAGGTTCCTCCAGAGAAGACGGCCGAAGGAAAGGCTCCCCCCCCACGATTTCCTGTCGAAGTCCCTGAACCTCCTGTCCGTCCTGAAGACGAGAATATCCATCGTCCAGTCCGTATCGAAGAGGTGGGGGTCCTGGTAATTGACGAAGAAGAGCTGGGTCACGCCGCCTATCTGCGCGTTAAGGGTTATCCTCTTCCCGTAACCGAAGAGGTTCGCTTCCTGGATCTGGCCGGCGAAGATGAACGTCTCGACCGAGCTGAATCCGCCCGCGACGCTGAAGAACCCCGTGGGCTTTTCCACGACCTTTACCTTAAGATCGATCTCGTCTTCCTTGCCGGGGACCCTGTCGGAAGCGACTTCGACGTTTTCCTCGAAGAACCCGAGCCTCGTAACCCTGGGCTTTATAGCCTCGACCCTGGTCGCGTTAAAGAGCTGCCCTTCCTGTATGGGTATCTCCCGCCTTATGACCTTGTCCCTCGTCCTCGTGTTTCCGATTATGTCTATCTGCCTTACGTATACCTCGATCCCCTTTTCGATGTTAAAGCTCACGTCGACGGTGAGATTCTGCCTGTCCAGCCTGAACCCGGGCTCGACGTTCGCGAAGGCGTAGCCCTTGTTGCCGTAAAAAGTGGTGAGCGCGGCTATGTCCTCGGCGAGGAGGCTCCCCCTGAATATCTCGCCGCTCTTCAGCTTGAGTATCGCCATGAGCTCGTCTTCGGGTGCGATCAGGTCGCCCGCGAAGGAGAGCCCCGAGACTGTATACTGTTTCCCCTCGTCTATCTTGAAGGTGATTATGTATCCCTTTTTCTCGTCGCTGTAGACGATTTCGGGCTTGCTGACCTTGACGTCGAGGTAGCCGTTATCTATGTAAGTAGTCCTTATCCTGTCGGAATCGCCTTCTATCTCCTGCGGGTTGTAGAGACCCTTCTTCGAAATGAACGAGAACATTCCCTTGGGCTTGGAATAAAGGCCCTTTTTCACGACCTTGGTCGGAAGGTTCTCGTTTCCGACGAAGTTGACCTGCTTTATATAAGCCTTCTTACCCTCTTTGATCTCAAAAGTGACGCTTACCGTGCCCTCGGCCTCGGGCTCTATGCTGTACGTGACCTCCGTCCCGACGAGGCCGTTCTGCGAATAGAGCTCGCTTATGGCCTCCTGGCTCTTCTTGACGTTCGAAAGGTCGATTATGCGTCCTTCCTTGACGGTTATGACTTCGAGTATCTTGTCGCTCTTGATGTCGTCGTTCCCGACTATCCTGAGGTCGGCGACCACGGGCTTCTCTTTGACGACGTATATAAGCTCGACGCCTCCCGGGACGTCTTCCGTTTCGGCGGAAACGTCCTCGAAGGACCCCATGTTGTATATCTTCTTTATATCCTCTCTCACTGTGGCGGCGGACAGCGGCTCGCCGACCCTGGAGGTTATGTTGAGGGCTATCGCTTCGCTCGCGATCCTCTTGTTGCCTTCTATATTTACCGCGACGATCGTCTTCGAGGCAGCCGCTTCGACCCCGGACTCGCCTTCCGCATCGGCACCACCCGCATCAGGGACTGTAGGCGTTGGCGCGGGCGCAGCATCGCCCGCCGGCGGCGCGTCCTGCGGTATTGCGGGCCTTACCTGTACGCTAAAAAGGAGCACGAATACGACGGCCACAAGGGCGGCTCCGTTCATGAAGGCGCTAATTCGCATCGACGATTTTTCCATCGGAAAGCCTTATTCTCCTCTGCAGCCGCTTGGCGATATCCATATTATGAGTAACCATCACGGACGATATCCCGTATTCGTCGTTTAACATGAGGAACAGATCCAGTATAGTGGCGCCGGTGTCGAGGTCGAGGTTGCCGGTCGGCTCGTCGGCCAGAATGACCTTCGGTTTGAGCACGACTGCCCGCGCGATCGCGACCCTCTGCTGCTCGCCGCCCGAAAGCTCCCCGGGCCTGTGTTCGAGCCTGTGCTCGAGCCCCACCCTCTTTAAAACCTGCAGTGCCATATCCTTCGCCTGCTCCATAGCTATGCCGTTTATGAGGCACGGCATCATGACGTTTTCAAGGGCGCTGAATTCCGGGAGAAGGTAGTGGAACTGAAACACGAACCCTATCTCCCTGTTCCTGAAAGCCGCAAGCTCCGTCTCGTTTTGCCGGAAGACATCCGTCTCGCCGTAGTGCACCTGCCCGTCCGAGGGGCGCTCCAGCGTTCCGAGTATGTGAAGGAGCGTGCTTTTCCCCGAACCCGAGACGCCTACTATTGCAAGCGTCTCACCGCCGGGGATATTTATATCTATTCCTTTCAGAGCTTCTACCTTGCCGCCTTTGGTCTCGAACACCTTCCACAAGTCTCGTACTCGAATGTCCATTCCTTACTCATACCTCAGTGCCTCAATCGGATCTTTTCGAGACGCTTGAAATGATGGATAGAGTGTCGCTATAAAACATATCAATATGCTGCAAACCGCAACTGTAAGAAAATAAAACGGTTCAATTTTAACTGGAAACTCGGAAATAGGATAGACATTATTGTCAAACGGAATCAGTTTTCTTATCGTCTCGCTCGTTTTGAGCATGTAGCAGATGCCGTATCCGGACAGGCTGCCGAGGAGTGTGCCTATCACCCCTATTATCATGCCGTCTATAACGAATATCTTGAGTATGCCTTCCCTGGTCGCCCCCATCGCCCTCAATATGGCGATGTCGCGTCCCTTTTCCATGACCACCATCGTAAGGGCGCTCACGATATCGAGCGCGGCGACGAGGATTATCAGCCCGAGGAATATGGCTATGGCTATCCTTTCGAGCCTGAGCGCCTTGAATAGGCTCTTGTTGACCTCTTCCCAGTTGCGGGCGTAGTAAGGGAAGCCGAGCGACGACGCGAGCTCGTTCCCTATGGTCTTCGCGGCGTAGATGTTGTTGACCTTCACCTCGACGCCCGAGGCCTGGCCGGCCATGTCGAAGAACTCCATCGCGTCCTTAAGACCGACGTAGGATATCGAGGAGTCGTACTCTATCATGCCGTAATCGAAGATTCCTATGACCTCGAACTTCTTGACCTTCGCCGTCGCCCCGAACGGGCCCATCTTGCCGAAAGGCGAGACGAGGCTCACCTCGTCGCCCTCGACGACGCCCAGGTTGGCGGCGAGCTCCTTCCCGATGAGGATAGCGGGCCTCCCCGATTCGGTTTCGACGCTTAACTTGCCCAGGAGCTCCTTCCCTATCCTGGCCGCCTGCTCGTCGGGAATCTTTTCCTTCTTGCCCTCGGTGTCGAGTATCCCGCGCCCGATGGCCTGCTCGATGTTCGTAACGCTCCCGGCGGTCTTCGGGTCGATGCCGCGGACGACGGTGCCCGACACGTTCCTCTCGCTGGCGAGCATCCCCTGCCCGTATATGAACGGGCTCGCCCCTTCGACGCCCGGAAACGCGAGCGCGTCCTTTTCTATCTTTTCGTAATCCTGCATCGGCCCTTCGTAGCTGAGGACGACGACGTGCGAGCTGACGCCGAGTATCTTGTCGCGGAGCTCCTCCTCGAACCCCCCCATGACGGAGAGCACGACGTTAAGGGCCATGACGCCTATTATCACGCCGAGCACGGATATGATTCCTATGATTGACGTAAACTTCTGCTTACGCCTTGAGCTGAGGTATCGGAGGCCTATGAAGAATTCGTAGCTCATTCGGGTTTCAGGTGCGGGAAGAAAATGACTTCCCTTATGGAAGGCGAATCGGTGAAGAGCATGACGAGCCTGTCGATGCCGATGCCTTCGCCGGCCGTCGGCGGCATGCCGTGCTCAAGGGCGGTAACGTAATCCTCGTCCATCTCGTGCACCTCTTCCTCCCCCTTCGATTTAAGCTCGAGCTGCCCCTCGAATCTCTCCCTCTGGTCTATCGGGTCGTTGAGCTCCGAAAAGGCGTTCGCGATTTCCCTTCCCGTTATGTATAGCTCGAACCTGTCGGTAAGCTCGGGATCGGCTTCGCTGCGCCGCGCGAGCGGAGACACGTCGAGCGGGAAGCCGTAGACGAATGTCGGGTTCACGAGGTTCCGCTCGTAGAGCGCCTCGAATATCTCGACGACGGCCTTCCCCCTTATGCCCTTGGGGTCTATACCCATTGAGCGGGCCTTCTCGAAGAGCTTCGCATTGTCTGAGACAGTATCCTTCCCGAGCTTCTCTTCGAGGGCTTCCGTGATGTTCATCCTCTTCCACGGCCGCGACATATCGACCGTGTCTTCCCCGTACTTGAAGACGAGCGAGCCCTTTAGCTCCATGGCCAGGGAGCATATGAGCTCCTCAGTGAGATCCATGAGGTCCTCGAAGGTCGCGTAGGCCTGGTAGAACTCGATCATCGTGAATTCGGGGTTATGCTGCGTCGAAACGCCCTCGTTCCTGAACGTGCGCCCTATCTCGTACACCCTCTCTATTCCGCCCACGACGAGCCGCTTCAGATAAAGTTCCGGGGCTATCCTCAGATAAAGATCCATGCCGAGGACGTTGTGGTGCGTCCTGAACGGGCGCGCCGCCGCACCGCCCGCAACGGGATGGAGTATAGGGGTCTCGACCTCGACGAAATCCCTCTCGTCGAGGAACCTCCGTATAAGGCTTATAATCCTGCTTCTGGTGAGGAATATATTCTTCACGTCCGAGTTCGATACGAGGTCGAGGTATCTCTGCCTGTACCTCATCTCGACGTCCTTAAGGCCGTGCCACTTTTCGGGAAGGGGGTGTAGGGTCTTCGTAAGGAACGTGAACCCGCTTACGTTGACCGTGAGCTCCCCGGTCTTCGTCTTGAAGAGCCGGCCTTTTATGCCTATAAAATCCCCGAGGTCCACGTACTTCTTGAAGAGCTTGAGCTCGTCCGGGCCGACGACGTCGGCCTTCATGTATCCCTGAATACGCCCCGACCTGTCAGCTATGTGGAAGAAGAGGCTCTTCCCGAAGTCCCTGAGCGCGACCAAGCGCCCCGCCAGGGTGAAGACGTCCTCGAGCTTCTCGAAATCCTCTGTAGGCATATCGCCGTACTTCGCGAGAAGCTCCCCGGCAAGGTGCTCGGGCTTGTATCCGTTGGCGTATGGATTTATTCCCAGGGCTCTAAGTTCGTTGAGCTTTTCTTTTCTCTGCTCGTATTGTTCGTTTTCCATTGTCGAATCAATGCTTCTACCCCTAAGGGCAGCGCCGTCAACGCGCCCTCATCCCCGGAAGCTTCTGTATTTTAACCGTAAATTGAAGATTAATCCTTCTTGGCGTCCAGAATAATATACGTGGCTATGGACTTGGCAACAAGTACATTTTCGTTATAGATATCGACGTCTACGGGCACTATCCTGCCCTCGCGGAGAGCCTTTGCCCTGGCTTCGATGACGCCGCCGCTCACAGGGTTGATGTAGCTTATCTTGAGCTCTATGGTCATGAGGCGCTTGTCCTCGAGGTCGAGCCCGTGGACGAGCGCTACCGCCGCCGCCGAATCGGCCAGCGTAGACAGCACCCCGCCGTGCGTGTATCCATACGGGTTTGCAAGGTTCTCGTGCGTATCCATGACGAGCCTCGCGTAGCCGGGCTTTACCTCCGCGATCTCTATCCCGAGGTGCTCCCAGAACGGCACCCTTGGGAAATTCTTTATGTAAAAATCTTCGTCGGGCATCGAATACCTCCGGGTAAAGGATTATATAGATTACCGGTGAAATCAGGGATTGAAACCTTACGCGCCGCGAGGGGCTTTTTGCGGGTCCTTCCCGTAGATGGCGAAGACGAGGAACCCGGCCGCGCAGACGGCCCCGGCAATGGCGAACATGGCGCGGAACCCTTCGAGCTCGGCGGCGACGCCGTACGCGAACACCCCGAGCATCCCGCCGAACGTGAAGGCGACGCTGCATATCGAAACTGCCTTCCCCCGGTCTTCGTCGGGCGTGAGGTCTATGACGAGGGCGTATATGGCCGGGTAGAAGAGCCCGTGCCCCGCGCCGAAGAATATGCCGGCGATAACGAGCGTAAGGGAATCCGTCACGAGCCCGAGCCCCGCGATGCTCGCCGAGAACACGAACAACGCCGGAATCGATACGAGCTTCTTCCCGTACTTGTCCGGCAGCCATCCGAAGAATATCCTCACGGCGAGGATGACGACCGTATACGTTATGAAGAAGAGCTCGAACGCGCCGACGCCTATCCTGCCGGCGAATATAGGGACGAAGGTTATCGCGGGGACGAACCCCGTCCCGGCGACGACGAGGGCGAACGCGGCCGCCATTACCCCCCGCCTCCTGAGCGCGCCAACGAACGAGCCGCGCATGCTTTCGTTGTCCCGGGGGACGCGCGGCTCCCTTATCCAGACGGCGGCCAGGAGGGCCGGCACCCCGAGGAGGGAGCAGAATATAAAGAAGTCGTCGAAGCCCCAGGCGTCCACTATCAGCTTCCCGATGTAAGGAGCGAGCGCGAAGTTCATCACGCTGAACATCCCGAATATGCCTATCGCGCGGCTCCTCTTTCCGGGCGAGGACACGTCGGCGATGAGAGTCCCCGCCGCGACGAAGCTCAGCGAAAGCGCCGCCCCGTGGAGGACCCGGAGGAGTGGAAAGAGGAAGTTTATCGTATGAATGTACGCGAACGGTATCGTCGCCAGCGATATGAGTATCCCGCCTGCGACGAGGAACGGCTTCCGCCCCCATTGGTCTATGAGTATCCCGACGGAGGGCGTTGTGAGGATTGTCGCCATGGACGCCGCCCCCATTATGAAGCCGATCATCGACTCGCTCCCGCCGAGCTCTTCTATCCTGAGCGGCAGAAGTATGAAGGCGTGGTAGTTGAAAAAGAATATGAATATAAAGAGTGTTACGAGGTTAAAATCCCTGTTGAAAAGGGGCCTGTCCATGGGGATCGAATCGTTCATCTCGCGTCCGGCGGGATAAGCTTATACAACAAAAATTAATAATAAAAATCGGCGGCCCTGCAGGTTATACTTTGTGAGAGGGCGAAACAAGGGGCCCACGGCCCCGAGAGCGGCTGACCATGTTCAAGAACTTTCTGATTCTAATCCTTGCAGTGCTTCTCGGGATTTCGAGCTACCTCCTCTACGCCAACAAGAACATAACTATAGACCTCGGGCGTGACGGAGCGCCCGTCACGGAGCGCATCGTCGTAAGGGAGACGTCCGCTCCGCCGCAGCCGGCTCCGGCCCCCAAGGCGGAGGGCGGGAAGCTTCCCGAAAAGGGAGGCACCGTCGTAAGCGGCGGGGACGAGACCATAGAGATTCCCTCGGACGAGCCCGAAGTGCACATGGAGCCGACCGTCGGGCTCAACATAGGCGACGAGCAGAAGATAGTTTCCAACTACAAGATAATCGGCCCGAGGAAATTCGCCCTTCTAACGGAGAAGGACGAGACGATGGTCGAGATCGACCTCGACACAGGACTCGTCGAAGTAAATCCCAAATACAAGCTCGACCAGGCGACTACCGAATTCTGGAAATCCGTGGGAAGGAAATACCCCGAAGTGTGCTTTGTGGGGGAGGAGTAAGATGCTTGATCCTCAGACTCCGTTCATCTAATACTGTTACATTCGCATAGTATTTGCCAGACAGTTTATCACACCTTTTCCGTGTCGATAATAATCTGTTATTTCATTGTATGAGACAATGGAATTTATTTGGCCCTGATGAGCAAATTCATGTCTCCACTTAATTAATTCTGAGTAGGAATTAATAATGCTAATTTTATTAGTCTTTAGGCTTTTTTTCTCTATTTCATCCAGTTTTTTTTTGAAACCGAACTACATATTTCTGACCAAACCGTTTTACATAATCATTTTTAAGCTCTTGTAATTTTATTCTTCCATTAAGTCTTTCAAAATACAAAAGGGTAAAGTTGCCTAAAACTTTGTGTTTTGCTGATGCGAAATCTGTAAATATATCCTTTATAGCAAGCTCATATACTGTTACTGCAGAGACAGCCACAAATCCTACATATCGTGAAGAGATAAAAGGATCATTAATTGTTTCAACAAATGAGTCCAAATGCAGAATTAGGTCGTCTGCAATCTTAAAGTGATCGTGATAAGGCATTTTTAATCAATAAGATATTCTTTAACTAACCTAAATCTTTCTCGTACAATTTGCGTATTAGTTGTAGATGTAGTAGTTACATCATTTATTTTTCTGTCTTTTTTTAGTTGTTTAAATCTTTCGCTCAAATTGTCCGGTATTTTATTGATATTATTGAGTAAAGTACAAAAAACTGAATCAAGAAATGCAGTATTGAGAGGCCCCCTTACATGAAATGGCTTCGGACCTAACATATTAATTATCAAGTCAGATGTTTTTATAAACAATTTTTCAAATTTTAGGATACCTTTAGTATCTCCTTTTTTGTTTTGTTCCATTGCCTTATTTAAAAACTCTTTCATCGGATTTTCATATTCATCGCTTTTCTGACTCAGAGCAAATAATCTCAAAACGAGCTCTACATCTTTTTGATGTTTATCGTAAGTAGTCTTACCAAGAATCTGTCGCCAGTTTGGATCTTTGTTAAGCTCTCTCAAGATGCGGACTATTTCACCACGAAAAACTACATTTCTAATTTCTTGTGGCTTTAGTGGCGTACCTCCCGTATTAAGCCGCTCAAAAATATGATAAATACTTGTCTTATCTCCAGTTGGAGACACTTGCCTTATATTTATAGCTCTCAAAACAGTATTTTTTAACTTTCTTTCATCCGAGTCGGATAGTTCGTCATATTTCTTATTGTAATATGGACTTTTCTTATCAAGACCTTGCAATCTAAAAACTTGTCGCTTTCCATGTATGTTTTCTAGTCCAAAATATCCTTCGAAATAGAACACCGTACTCAGTATTCTTTGTTGCCCATCTATAACGAGATTTTTATTTTCATCGTCGATGTAAAAGAAGACCGGAGGAACTGGCAACCCTAATAGAAAGGACTCCATCAGTAAAGATGACTGTCTTATGTTCCAAACAAATTCACGTTGGAATTCAGGTATGGTAATGTCTTGAGATTTCCACATATCAACTATTCCCTTTGACCTTCCCCCTAAAAACTAGTCCATTGTAAAAGAGAGTTCTCCTTGGTAAG
>DAOKYU010000026.1 GCA_035325995.1 Thermodesulfobacteriota bacterium
CCTCCCCCTGGGAGGGGGAGGGAAGAGTAAGGTAGGTCGGATTCTTAACGCTCATGCACTCGATGTTTTCGGCGGGGCAAGTCTGGTGGTTAAATGGAACGGACGACCGGGCGTTGCTATGAATTTCCAAGTCGGCTACGTCGAATTCCGGCACGCGAGCACACGTATGTGTGTTTCTCGGCATAGCAACGAAGTTGCTAAAGTCACTTAAAGCGCGTCCGAAGAAAATTACAACGACCTTGCTACTTCGAATTCCTGCGCACGTGGCCCGCCAGCCCGGGAATGTATTGCTGCGCCGCGGGCGGCTTGCAATATGATGATTTGGGAGGATGTGGGCTGGGTATTGATTAGGAGCAGGTTTAGAGTTTCAACGAACCCTTTACTGAAAGGACAAAGGATTCTTGATGGATTGCTGGTGGAAAACTGAATGGGTTCCTGCCTCCGCAGGAATGACAATAATAGGGTAGATTCCTCGCACGCTCGGAATCGTTGCTAGAAATTAAAAAATCAAAGGCGAGATCCTGAATCAAGTTCAGGATGACTGAAATGTGGTACTTCCTCGCACGCTCGGAATGGTTACGGGAATGACAGACACGTAGTGTCTTTCTCGACGTAGCACTGTCGCTGCCGGAATCACAGGTAGTGCGGCGGGTGGTATTGGCAATACGCCGCTACTTCGATTTCGTGCACGCGTGGCGTGCTTCCTCGCTCGCTCGGAATTGTTGGAAATGGCGGAAGTAAGGTACCCACCCGTTCCCTCCCCTATTGATAAGGGGAGGGGGATAAGGTGTCGTGATTTTTAGTAGGTGGTCCAGCCGCCGTCGATTGTGAGGCTGGTGCCGGTCATGTATTTGGATTCGTCGCTGGCCATGAAGAGCACGGCGTAGGCGATGTCGTCCGGGACGCCGCGGTAGCCCATGGGGATTAGCTGGGCGGCGATGTCGTCGAGCTTTTTCTGCGCCTCGGGCGGGTTGCCGAGGAAGTCTTCGTTCATCTTGGTTTTGATGAAGCCGGGGCAGATCGTGTTGACGCGGATGTTCTCTTTCGCGTGGTCCATGGCGAGGCTGCGGGTGAACTGGAGCACTGCGCCTTTCGTGACGTTGTAGGCTATCGTGTTGGCCGCGCCGATGTAGCTGAGGACAGAGCCGTTGTTGATGATGGAGCCGCCGCCGTTCTTGACCATGTGGGGGATGACGTATCTCGTCATGAGGAACATGCCGCGCAGGTTGATGTCCATCATTTTGTCCCAGGACTTGACCGGCGTCGAGACGACCGTGCCGGTTTCGAGAATGCCGGCATTGTTGAAGAGAATGTCGATTTTCCCGAACTTTTTGATGAAGTCCTTGACCGTGGCTTTAACGTCGCTTTCGTCGGAGACGTCGCCGGGGAAGGCCGTGATCGCGCCGCCGCTTTCCTTGACGACCTCGTCGAGCTTTTTCTTGCGGCGTCCCGTGATGCCTACCTGTGCGCCTTCTTTCGCGAAGAGGAGGGCCGTCGCCTTCCCTATGCCTTCGTTGCCACCCGTGATGAGGGCAGTTTTACCTTCGAGTCTCATAACGTGCCTCCGTTACTGGAATTGTAGATATTAATAAACATGAAAGAGGGAGGGATGTAAAGGTGAAAGTAGAGGGGAATGGGCGCCTTGCAGTGCGTGTAGTTGCAAGCAGTGGAGGGAGATGTAGCGTCTTTTCGGCGTAGAGCGGCGGGTGCCAGAGGCACGTGGAGTGCGTCGGGTGGTAATGGCCGGGCGTTGCCACTTCGATTGCGTAGTGAGTGCCGTAATTCTATAGCAGTCCGAGTGCGAAGGGCGTTTTGATGCTCGCTCTCACTATCTCGTAATCCTGCACACGCGGCGCTAGGCTTCGTGTTCGGGGAGGCGTTCGTACGCGAGGTCGATGTGGATTTGCCACGGGGCGAGCTCGGGGTATTTGGAGACGAGGGCGGCGAGCTCGTCGATTTTGTCGCGGCGGCCCTGGAAGCTCCAGATCTTGGCACCGAGCTCTATGGCGGGGAGGTTCGTGATGTCGAATTCGCCGAAGTCGAGCTTCGATTTTTCGATCAGCGAGGGGATGAGCGGAAGCGAGAGGTCGCAGAATTTTACGACCATGAAGTTGTAGCCGTTGCGGACGTTTTCGGTGATGAGGTTAAGGTAATAGTAATATTTATCGACGTCGGCTGCGAGTGATTGTGTTTTGTCTGTCATGGCTGTTCTCCGGTAGAAAAATATAAATGTGTGTGGGAGAAAGGCAACGGGGATAAAAGAAGATTGCCGCGGTCGCGGAAGGCGCTTCCTCGCAATGACTGAAAAACCCTTGATGGATTGCTTGCGGAAATGGATTCCCGGCCCGGCTTCGCCAATGCTATCAGGCTTCGGGGGCGCGGGGCTTGGAGATGTGGAGGCCGACGAGGCGGGCGACCATGATAGTGATGTAGAGCTGGCCGACGATGGCTTCTATCACCGCTATCGAGCGGGCCTGGTCGGTAGCGGGGATGATGTTTCCGTAGCCGACTGTCGTGAGCGTGACGAAGCTGAAGAAGAGGTAGCGCGGCGGAGTCATGGCGAGGTGCCCGGAAGTGTCGACGAACGAGCCCGGCGTGACGAGCTCGATCAGGACGTAGAGCGCCGCCCACGAGAGGCCTATCAGGAGGTACACGCAGACGGCGGCGAAGAGGATTTCGGTCGTGACTTCGCGGGACCTGATGAGGTGAATGAATATGCTGATCGTCGTATAGAAGAAGAGGAGGACGGCGAAGACGATTTCCTTCCGGATGATCACCCCGCCGTCGAGCTCGAACAGGGGGAGATTGACGATCAGGCTGACGAACCACGGCAGGGACAGGACGGCCATGATGATGTAGTCGCGGCGGCGTTTGCTGACGGCGATGATGGCCGCGATCATAACCATGATGGTCAGGAGAGTGAGTATGATCTGGTCGAGCGTGTTGGCTTCGAGGTAGGGGTAGGCAATGATGAGGAGGACCAGGGATTTGGCGAGATAGGAGAACCTCCGCACCCTTACGCGCGCGATGATTCGTGCAAACAGATTGGCCTTTTCCTGCTCGGGGTTGGGCATTGCGCTCCGTCAGACGTCAGTCGGCATTATCTTCAGGCTCGTCCAGGCTCGGCGGCGGGTTGTCCACCGGGTCGGGCCTGCCGGTGTTGTCGACGCACTTGAGCTGACATTCCTTGAGATTCTCGATGTTGACGGCCGTTACAGTCAGGCAGGTGATCGGGTCTTCGGAGAAGGTTATGACGTCGCCGGGCTCGAAGTCGGGGCATTTGTCGAGCATAAGGTAGGTCTTTTGGCCGATGAGCATGGCGGTGCCCTGGATGGCCATGATTTTGTAGGTCGCCTGATCCTGCGCGAGGGCCGGTGCCGCGAAGGCGGACACGATTGCAGCGATAACTGCCAGTTTTTTCATAGTTTTTTCCTCCTGTCGATTCGAAGCGCCGGCCGAGGGCCGCGCCAGGATTTCAGTATACTGCCGTCGAGGGCCTAACTCAATCGGATTTTGAAACAGGGCCCGGCGCGGAGGGTTCGTCTGAGACGCGGGCGAGGAGCTTCTTGAGGGAGGCTGTTTCGCGAGGGGTCAGCCTGGAGAAGAATTCGTCCCGCACCGTGCGGCTGTAGACGGGCCACATGCGTTTCCGGAGCCGGGCGCCCCTGGGCGTGATGAGGGCGATTACGCCGCGGGCGTCGCCGGGGCACATTTCACGGCGGGCGAGGCCCTCCTTTTCGAGGCGCGTCACGAGGCGCGTGACGTTGTATTTGTCGAGGAGGACGCGCGAGCCGAGGTCGTTCAGCCGGAGGCCCGTAGGGCGGGCCTTTTCGAGCTCCCAGAGGACGTCGTACCAGGTGAGCGGCGGGAGGCCGCTTTTCTTGAGCGCTGCTTCGACGGACTGTATGAGATTCTGGCTCGACCGGACGAGGCCGGTCCATGCGGCCGTTTCGTCGCCGGTCCATGCAGCGGGGTTGTTGCCGGATTCGGTCATATTAGTGAATATAATACATTATGGTTGCATTTGCAACGATGGGGAGTTGAGGGAATGAAAAGAAAAAGATGAGATCCTGAACTCGATTCAGAATCTAAGTCTTTAAAAGATTTAATTACAACTACTTTTACTTTTGCCTGACCACGCACGTATGCGCGTCTTCAGACGTAGCGCGTTCGGAGGTTAGAAGCGACTGAAGCGCGAAAGGTGGTAATAGAATGCGCTGCTACTTCGATTGTCAGCGGACACGGTTCGCACGGCCGGGGGGGTATTGCTGCGCTGCTTATGCAGCTTGCAATATTATAGTTAAGGAATTCTTGATGGATTGCTGGTAAAAGTGGATTCCCGATTAAGACATCGATGCTAAAAATAGCAGTTACGAGCAGTACCGGATATGCGTTTTTGCTTCAAGGTTGCGGCACCGGTTCTTGCGCACTCTCAGAACCGTTGGGAATGACAGAAGGGTGGGGATTCCTCGCACGCTCGGAATCGTGACGGATCAAAAGAAGATTGCCGCGGGTGCTTAGCACCCTTGCAGTGACGGACTAAGAAAGATTTTAATCTTAGGTACTTCCGAGCAGTCCCAGATATGCTTTCTTGCAATCGGCTCAGGGTGTCCGATTCCTCGCACGCTCGAAATCGTTGCTCGAAATGACACACGTGGTGTGTTTTTCGACGAGGCACGTTCGGAGATTTTAAGTATCGGAAGCGCGACAGGCGATACTGGCGGTATCGCTGCTACTTCGGGTGTCAGCGGGTACAGTCCGCCCGTTGACAAGGACGCGGGGGAGGATATAGAATTAGGTTATGAGAAGGACCTTTCGGTCGCTCACTCCCCGCTGGCCTTACTTCATCCCGCTGGTATTCCTCGCCCTTTTTATCAGTAGCTGCGACGGCGGCAACGACCGTTTGAATCCGGACATTGAATCCGTGATCGACGATATCGTCGAGTGCGAGATGCTGGAGAAGCAGGTGCCGGGCGTCTCGATTTCGGTCGTCAAAAACGGGGAGGCGATTTACCAGAAGGGGTATGGGAAGGCGGACATCACGGCGGGGATTGACGTTACGCCTGAGACGGTATTCGCGATCGGGTCCGTGACGAAGGTGTTCACGGCGATAGGCGTTTTGAGGCAGTACGACGCGGGGCTCGTCGACCTGGACGAGGCGGTAGGGGCGTATCTGCCGGACCTTCCGAACGAGGAATGGAAGGAGAGGACTGTCCGTGACCTGCTGTCGATGAGCAGCGGTATCCCCGAGTACGCGTTCTGCAGGGGCGGCGCAAAGGACGGGGAGGCGTGCGAGGACCACCCGCAGGGTTCGCCGTTCGTTTTCAATCCGTGCGGAGAGGGGTCCGTTTGCGAGGGCGCGAACAGGGTGCCGTATCCGCAGTACCTGGACGGCGCGGCGCAGATACCGCTTCAGTTCCCGGGCGGGGACCAGTACTTCTACACGAATACGAATTTTATAATCCTCGGCGAGCTGATCGAGGCGACGGCCGGGCTCGGCTACGAGGAATATATAAAAGATTTCATACTCGACCCGCTGGAGATGACGAGCACGCGGCCGAATAGTGTTCCGCCGCCGGTGATTCCGGGGCTTGCGCTCGGGTACAGGCACGTGGACCCGGGGACCGAGGGCGCGGCGCCGTGCGTCGAGCTCGCCGATCCGCCGGATAATTGTTCGGGGCCGGCGCCGACGAACGTCGCGTGCGCGGCGATACCGACGGACGACCTAAGGCTGCCGGAGCAGTCGTTCAGCGCTGGGTGGCTGATTACAAATCAGAGGGACTTCGCGAAGTTCGAAAGGGCGCTTCACGGGCTCAGCCCCGAGCTGCTGGAGGCTGAGACTTATGCGCTCATGTGGACGAACACGGAGCTCAGCGACGGGACGTTCGAGAGGTTCGGGCTCGGGTGGGACGTGTGCTCGGAGCTGGACGACGCGAATTGTCCGAAGCCGGTCGATCCGCTTGCGGGCGGGGAGCTTTTGCCGGGTGCGGAGGTTGCCGCCGGCAAGGTCGTCTCGAAGGACGGCGGCGTGCCGGGGTATAGCTCCGCCATCGTGCGCTACCTCGACGACGGGGTTACGGTGCTCGTTTTGGCGAATACGCTCGACTCGAGCGGCCCGCTGCAGTTCTCGCCCGTGGGGCTTGCGGCGGCGATTGCGGAGGCTGTGAGGGAAGGGGATTAGGTTTTCTTTTCTGCCAAGGGTACTGCTCACCCTGTTATGCATCACGCGACATAAAGCTTTAAATTCCCATTGTTTACTTTGATTCAAAAGAGAGATTGCTTCGCTTCGCTCGCAATGCGGGTTAAAGGTAACCCCCACCTTGGTCCTCCCCCTTCCAGGGGGAGGAGGGATTAAAAGACAGATTTCTCCCTGCGGTCGAAATGACAAAGTAAAGGCGGATTGCCGCGGGTGCATAAAGCGCACCCTCGCAATGACGCGTACAGTGTTTAGCCGGCGAGGGCGATCAGCTCCATTATCCCCCTTCTTACCATCATGATCCCGATTGCGGCGAGGAGTATGCTCATGATCTTGGCGAAGGCGCGCGCGCCGTTGTCGCCGAGCACGTGGAGGATGAGGTCGGCCTTGAAGAGGGCGACGAAGAGGACGGCGAGGTTGATGAAGAAGGCGAGGAGGGCGGGGGCGTAGCCGTAGCGATCGACGAGGATGATGAGGGTCGTGAGGAGCGCCGGGCCTACGATGAGGGGGATAGCGAGAGGGAAGACGCCTAGCGAATCAGCCGAGGCGGCGTTAGCCCGGGAGGAGCCGTCGGAGAGGAGGTCGATTATGGAGATTATGAAGAGCAGAACGCCGCCCGCGATGGCGAAGTCCTGAATCGTGATTCCCAGAAGGTCGAATATGACCTTGCCGGCGAGGACGAATATGACGCCGATGACGGCAGCGGTGAGGACGGAGTTGAGGACGATTTTGCGGCGGTCGCCGGGCTCGTGGCCGCGCGTTATCGAGAGGAACAGCGGGACTATGCCCACGGGGTCGATAGCGACGAAGATGGGGATGAAGCACAGAAGCGCGGGCTCGAGTATGGATGTGACGCTTTCCTGAAGGGGCATGGGCCTCTCGCCGGGCGGCGCAATTCGAAGCGCCGCGCACATTTATTGATTATGCCACAAACGCCCGGGTTTGCCATCAGGCCCGGGGCCCGACCGGGAACGCTTCCCCGACGTTAAAAGGAATTTTCCCATACGTGAAAATTGTCCGAATCTTCGTTGCAATTGCAACCATCGTAAAGGGGTATAGTTGCAAAAGCAACGAATAAAATATACGGGAGGCAGTCATGAAGAATATTTCGAGAGATGAGCTGAAGGGGATTCTGGAGAACGGCGGGGTTACGATCGTAGAGGCGCTTTCTGAGAGGAGCTGGAAGGATGGGCACCTGCCGGGCGCTGTGCAGCTCGATTACCCGGAGGTGAGGGAAAGGGCGGGAGACGTCTTGCCGGACAAGGACGCGAAGATAGTCGTTTACTGCGCGAACGAGGTGTGCCGGAACTCCGTCAAGGCAGCCGAAGAGCTGGAGGCCCTGGGATACACGAACGTTTACGAGTACGCCGGCGGGAAGCAGGATTGGGTTGAAGCGGGGCTGGCGCTTGAGAGGTAAGCGCGGGAGGGGGGTGAAAGGAAAAGGCTAAATCCCCCCTTACCCCTCCGGCTTCGGCTCACACCTACGCCGCGACAGGCCTTTTCCTGGGGGGAGATAAAGAAAGGACTGGATTCCCGACCCGGCTTCGCTTCCGACTTCGCTAAAGCTTCGACCGATAAAAAGGCTTCCACCTTCGCTGAAGCTACGGTGGACAAGTCGACCGATAAAAAAGCTTCGCCGCGGCAGGTACAGGCATTCGGGAATGACAAACATCGAGAGCGGCGTCCAATTCCTCACTCGTCAGGAATTGTTGGGAATGACAGAACAGATAGATCCTGAAACAAGTTCAGGATGACAGATGTGAGGTAATTCCTCGCGCGTTCGAAATCGTTGTTCGAGATGACAGCGTTACCGGCGTTTACACGTTCATCGCACCGTAATGCGGAAGAAGCGGCGGGGGCCGACGCCGGAGCCGGCGGAGCAGAGTGTCGTGCCGGGGGCGACGGCTTTAAAGCCGAGGCCGCTCGGCGTGTCGACCGTCGTGGCCACGCCCGGATCGTCGCAGAGGGATATGATCACGGGGCATGTGACCAGCCCCGACTTGCAGACCTCGAAAACCTGGCCGGGCTTCATCTCGATATTATATGTTTGCCCCGCGGCGGAGGAGCCGTCCGTGGAGATGACGAGGGCGACAAGCAGAGCCAGCGTTGCGGCGGCGGTTTTCATGAGCGTCATATACAAAGTATATATCAGATATTGAATCGCATGATAATTCTCCGCGCCGTCATCTGAAGACGTTGACGAGCGTGCACGTGACCTTGCCGAGGATCATTTCGGGGTCGAGGTCCGTCCATTTTATGGAGGAGGGCGGGTAGTTCTTGTTATAGGGAATGAGGGTGAGGCCGCCGGGCTCCGTGGAGCATTCGCGGACGATGCTGCCCTCGTGGGGGATGTTGAATGCGTAGACGTGGCCGGAGACTATGTCTTTCGCCGCCGTGTCGACGACGGCTTTCGCACCGTCCATGATGAGCTTTTCCATGGAGTCGCCGTTTACGCGGATGACGACGCAGGAGTCGTTCCAGACTTTTTTCGGGAGGAGGACGGAGTCGGCTTCGAGGGGGGAGAGGTCGCCCGGGGCGCCGCCCATGACGGAGAAGCCGGGGACTTTGACGCTGGCCTCGGGCGTGAGCGAGGCCCACGGGGCGCGGCGGATGAAGTCGAGGGTGTAGCCTTCCTTGTCGCAGAAGCCGACGAGCTCGTCGAGGAACGAAACCCTGTCGCGCTGCTTGGCGTTGGAGAGCGCCCCTCGGCCGACGCCGAGCGTGTCCGCGACTTCGTAGTCTTTAGTGAAGCCTTTCAGGGATTTTATCGTGTCAATTATCTCGCAGACCGTTTTGCGCATTAGAGGCTCCTTGGGTGCTTTATTCCAATCATATGAATATCTTTTAACATAAAAATCAAGAAAAGTATAAATGTATCTTGCCAAAATACACAGATTGTGTTTTAATTTTGTTAAATAGTGGATTATTGCTAATATTAATACACGGATTGTGTAATTGCAATAAGAATTGGATTATCGGTTTTCCGGCGGGCGGGGCGCTGATTCAGCGTCCGGGGCATAGGAAGGAGAAGTCGGCGGGACGGTGCGCGGGCTCTGCCGGACATAAAATCACATGATTCCCGGAAGGGGCGGAGGTTAAAAGATGAGTGAAGTGAAGCTTAGGGTTTTGAGCGAGATGTTCAGGGGCTTGCTTTCGCGGATGGATTCGCTGTCGACGGAGGAGCTGCTGGAGCTTCAGTCGGAGAGGGGCGGGGCGGAGGGCGCGTGCTCCCAGGCGTTTCATCATGTGATGCTGGCGCTGGAGGATATGGCGAGGGCTGAGCTGATAAACAGGGATTTGATCAGGGGCGCGGGGGCGTGAGTGAAGAGGGTGGCGAGGTTCCCGGGGGGAGGGAGAGAAGGATTCCCCCTCGGGGTCTTTTGCATATATAAGGAGAGAACGGCGAGCCGGGAATGGCTTTACCGAAGGCGGGACTTACAATTTCAATATGTCGTCATGGACAAGGTTCAGAATCCAGGAATTCAGCTGCAAAGGCAAAGGATTAACTGAACGGGTTCCTGCCATTTTGATTTGAGTTACTTTCGAGCAGTACTATAGACCCTTTCGTGCAATCGTCCAAATGACAGAGTAAAAAGGATGGGATTGCCGCGGTCGCGTGGGGCGCTCCCTCGCAAGGACGGATTAAAGGTAACCCCCACCTTAGTCCTCCCCATGGAAGTGGGAGGAGAGATTAAAAGACAGATTTCTCCCTGCGGTCGAAATGACAAAAAAGCGCTTGATGGGTAGTCTGCGGAAGTAGATTCCCTATATCGGACTACGCCTCGGACTACGCCTCGAACTACGCCAAGGCTCCGACCGATAAAAAGGCTTCGACCGACAAGCAAGCATTAGGGAATGACAGGAGTGTGGAGATTCCTCGCTCGCTCGGAATCGTTGTTCGAGATGACAAAAGCGCTTGATAGATTGCTGACGGAAAACTGAATGGGTTCCTGCCTGCGCAGGAATGACAACAATAAGGTAGATTCCTCGCGTGCTCGGAATCGTTGGGAATAGCACTCACGTATGTGTGTTTCTCGGCGTAGCGGGTTTGGAGGCTCGAAGCGCCGGAAGTGCGGCAGGTAGTAGCAGCAATACCCGGCATTTCGCGGGGCGGGGGAACTTGGGATATAATTGAATATCACCCGGGGCCGTGCGGACGGCGCGGCGCCGGAAACTGTGGAGGATAGCATGAGGGGACTTCGTATATCTCTGGCGGGACTTTTCGTTATCGCGCTCGTGGCGCTGTCGGGTTCGGGGGGATGCAACAGCGGCGAGACGTGTGACATAAGGTTTAACGAGTTTCTGAACGGCACGTCCATGGAGACGCAGGATTCTGAGTGGCAGTGCGAGAACGGCGGGGTCGTCGTGTTCACGATCGCGTTCTTTTCGGACGGGACCGGCGTGAGGTCGGACGCCGGGGATTTCGAGTGGGAGCAGACGAAGTGCAGGGAAGTGGAGCTGGAGACGCCGGCGCTGGAACAGGCGACCCTGGACAGGATAGAGGGCGGCGTGAGGGAAGTGGCCGGCGTGACAATCGGGACGCTCTCGTTCAGGCAGACGTCGGACGAATTGGGGGATTTGACGGTGGCGTGCAACCTGGTGCTGTTCTAAAGGGAGAATAGATGAGACGGAAAGGATTGATTTACGGTGTGTTGATAGTGCTCGGGCTCGCGGCGATGGCGTCTTACGTGTTTAACTTCCAGGCGGCGGAGGATGCGGAGCTGACGGGCGAGGTGCAGCAGGCGGAGCAGGATGCGTCCGGCGCCAACGGTTCCGGGGGGCAGGCCGCCGGGCTGGATGACGAGATTGCGCGGACGAAGCATCTCCAGGAGCAGCGTAAGGCAATCATGGACGAGATGGTTTCGGGCGGCATAGCCGAGAGGATAGAGAACCCGGCCGGGGAGCCGTTCGTCTACGTGATGGAGCCGTTTTACAGGCTGACGAAGGCGGAGCAGTCGTCGCTTCTTAACGTGATATGGTCGTATTACATCACCGAGGACAGGAATGCGGACGCCGTGACCGTTTATGACAATGCGACGGGACAGGAGATCGGGACGTATTCGCAGGCGGGGATGAAGATCGGGGGGGAGTAGGGCGAAGTTGCCGGTACTGTGAAAGCTGGTGGAAGCTGCACGATTGGCGGCCTTGCGGGGGACGTTCTGTAGTAGCTGGTAGATATGGAGAAAGGGCTTTCTACTTTTGCCTGACCACACACGCATGTGTGATTTACGGCGT
>DAOKYU010000027.1 GCA_035325995.1 Thermodesulfobacteriota bacterium
TCCCAGACTATCAAGCCGCCCGCTTATCGCGGCGAAGGCCTTGGCCGAAGCCGGAACAGGCGCAGCGACGCCCCGACCTACACCGGCCTCAGCTTCTCCCTTATCTTCTCGAGCGGGGCCCGGAACTCATCCCCCTGCTCCCTGTACACGCCGTCCTTGAACAGATCGTGCGCCCTCAGCCTTATCCGCCTCTTCACTTCCTCGTCGAACGTGTCCAGGTTCTGCTCCGCCAGGAACACCGCCGCATAACACGATATCGCATCGTGCCCCCTGACGAAGACGTCCGCCAGCATCGCCGCCGCCCCCTCGGTCCCCGTCTTCCCGAGCGCGTAGACGCACGCCTCCTGCCATATCAGCGAGCGCGCACCGAACGTCTTCTTCAGAACGTGCCAGTCGAGATCGTTGAACTCCTCCAGCAGCTCCGCCGCCCGCACATAATCCTCCTCGTACCACGCCTCGCCCGGCGCGGCATTCCCGTTCGACGTGCTCTCTTTTATATGCCTGTCCAGAAGCTCGGTAATGTCGTACCTTCTCATCACACTTTCCCTGCCGACTAACTACACCGGAAACGGCAACGAAATTATTTTACACAACGCGGGAAATGTGTTCCACGACACGGGGACCCGCCCCTCGGGAACGGCGGGCCACGTGTGCTGGATATCGAAATAGCAAGGCATGGTTATTACCACCTGACGCGCTTTGAGTGATTTTAGCAACTTCGTTGCTATGTCGAGAAACACACGTACGTGTGCACGCGTGCTGGAATCCGACGTAGCCGACTTGGAAATTCATAGCACCACCCGGTCGTTTGTTCCATTTAACCACCAGACTTGCCACGTCGAAGACATCGAGTGGATGAACGTTAAAAATCCGACCTGCCTTACTCTTCCCTCCCCCTCCCAGGGGGAGGGTCAGGGTGGGGGTATAATATTTAGAGCATTTAGCGAAGGAACGATGATTTTGCACGCCTCGCGTGCAGGATTCCGAAGTAGCAGCAGTCTTGCTATTACCACCTGACGCGCTACAGGTGGTTTCGGCATCATCAGCGCTATGCCGAAAAAGACACTACGTGTCCCCGGCCCGGCGGCTCGCAGCCGCACGCAATCGAAGTAGCAACCCCATTTCTATTACCACCTTTCGCGCTTTAGATGCTTCTAACCTCCGAAGGTGCTACGCCGAAAGACACGCATACGTGTGTGGTCAGTCAAAAGTAGAAAGCCTTATTCCATACGTGCCAACTATTGCAGACCGTCCCCGACAGGCCTCCAATCCCACCGGCTTTTTTAGTTAATCCTTTGTCCGCCCAATATCCCCTGCTCTGAAAAAACTCCCCTCCCCCCGCAAAATCGAAGGGTATACTTTTTCCGAACTACACCACAGGAGGCAAACCCCGATGAAAAAATGGAAACTGACATCCCTGTCCGCGCTCGCGATAGCGCTCGTAATGATGCTCGCATGGGCCGGCGAGTCCCGCGCCGAAGTCGAAACGGACAAACCCGCACCCGACTTCTCGTTCACGGACATCGAAGGCGCGTCCGGAAAACTCTCCGATTTCAAGGGCAAGGTCGTCGTCCTCGAATGGTTCAACCACGGCTGCCCGTTCGTCCGGAAGCACTACGACAGCAACAAGATGCAGAGCCTCCAGCGGAAATACACCGAAAAGGACGTCGTCTGGATAGCGATCAACTCCACCGGCGAGGGGTACCAGGACTACAGGAACGCCGAGGAATCCGTAAGGGACGTCGATTCGAACGGCACCTCCGCAACCTACGTCGTCCTCGACCCCGAGGGCAAGATCGGCACGCTCTACGGGGCCAAAACGACGCCGCACATATTCATCATAAACAAGGATGGAATGCTCGTTTACCAGGGCGCTGCCGACGACATCAAATCGACGGACGTCGCCGACATCGAAAAGGCGGACAACTACATCGACGCAGCGCTCACGGAAGTCCTCGCCGGCAAACCCGTCTCCGTCCCCGAAACAAAATCCTACGGGTGCAGCGTTAAATACAAAAGATAATACCCTTCATCCCCCCCAAGCCCGGACAGGCGGGAAAGCGCCGCTATTCTTTCATCCATTGAATTTCCTCCCCCTTTGAGGGGGAGGATTAAGGTGGGGGTTACCTTTAACCCGTCACTGAGAGCGAAGCGAAGCAATCTATCCTGTCATTCCTGCAACGATTCCGAACGAGCGAGTATCTACCTTATTTTTGTCATTCCCAAATGCTTGTACCTGCCGCGGCGACTTGTCCACCGTAGCTTTTTTATCGGTCGGAGCTTAAGCGGAGTCCGAAGCGAAGGCGGAAGCCCACGGGCGAAGCCGGGTCGGGAATCCAGTCTTTTATCCACCATCCGTCAGGCTATCTTACATATCATACCAATAACGTATATCCTTCATATGCCGGCAACCCTCCCTCCGGAAGCCGCCGCTCCGCCCCGAATCTCTCGTTAAAAAGGGAATCCGAAATTCACGCTGAAAGCGTTCAGGTCGCCGAACCGGTAGCCGACACCGATCCGCGGGTCTTTAAGGAACCATATCTTGTCCGGTTTCGCGAGCCCCGCCGTCATCGCTATCTCGAACTGATTCTTTACGACGAGCGGCGGGTGCAAATACCTGTCGAACGTCGTCTTCGGAAGGAACCTGTACCATATCAAGAACACGCTCGCATCCGGCTCATACCCCTTAATGCTGAACCCCAGCGGCCGCCTCGCCTCTACGCCGTTTTCCAGCAGACCGTAATTCTGGCCCTCCCCTCCGCCGAACACGTCGTTCCCCGCCCAGGCGAGCGTGTTGCCCAGGCTGAACGTAAACTGCTCCCAGAACATCTGGTAAAGACTCGTCAGCCCCGCCGCCCACACGTACAGCAGCGAATCGTCCACCTTGAGCCCCCTCGGCGACGACTTGTCGTAAACCTGCCACGCGAGCCCGGCGTTCACGAACGGCTTCAGCGTCCAGTTATCGACCACCCTGTAATGAAGGCTCACGCCGGGAATAACGCTCATCACGTCCTGGTCGACCTTGATCCTCGTCCCGTCCGGCGTGTGGCTCCTGAACCGGAACCTCCCATAGAACACGGGGGCGTTCACCACGAGGTCGAGCTTGTCGTTGTCCAGGAATTTGCTGAAGGTGTATTGGAGAGGAATGCTGTAGACCTGCACGTTAAGCCCGCCGACGTCGTACGACCCGAATCCGAGCTCGAATGCGTAGATGAAGTTCACGGCCACATTGGTATTAACCTTCTGCGCGCGTGCGGCGGGGGCGATGAACAGTGCGGCAAGCAGGATCAATAAACCTAACCGGGGGAGCTTCATCAATAGCAAATTAAATACGCTTTTTCAAACGAATTCAAGATGCGCCGGATAAATATCTCACCAGGCCGCACCGGCGCCTGTCATTTCGAACAACGATTCTTCCGAGCAAGCGAGGAATCACCTCACTTCTGTCATTCCTGCGCAGGCAGGATAACAGATTAAAAGACTGGATTCCCGATACAGGCCTTGATACTAAAGAAGGCAGGGGCCTGAGCAGTACTGGATAAACGCTTCCGCTTCAAGGTTGGGGCATCCAATTCCTCGCTTGCTCGGAATCGTTGGGAATGACAGAATAGGTTTTTCAGTTGAGCATAATATTGCAAGCCGTGTAAACGGCGCAGCAATACATTCCCGGGCCGGCGGGCCACGCCCGCAGACAATCGAAGTGGCAGCGCTCGGCTATTACCACCCGACGCGCTTCCGGTGATCTCGGCACCTCCCGCGCTATGCCGAAAACGACACTACGTGTCCCCGCCACGCGTGCAGGAATTCGACGTAGCCGACCTGGAAATTCATAGCAACGCCCGGTCGTCTGTTCCAATTAATCACCAGCCTTGCCCCGCCGAAGACATCGAGTGCATGAGCGTTAAAAATCCGACCTACCTTACTCTTCCCTCCCCCCTCCCAGGGGGAGGGTCAGGGTGGGGGTATAGTATTTGGAGTATTTGGAGGATTTAGCGAAGGAACGATGATTTTGCACGCCACGCGTGCTGGATTCCGAAGTAGCAGCAGTCCTGCTATTACCACCTGACGCGCTTCAGGTGGTTTCGGCACCTCCTGCGTTATGCCGAAAAAGACACTACGTGTCCGGCCCGGCGGACTGTGTCCGCTGACATTCGAAGTAGCAGCACTCCGCCATTTCACCAGCCGCGCTTCAGGTGGTCTTAGCAACTTCGGTGCTACGCCGTAAATCACACATGCGTGTGTGGTCAGGCAAAAGTAGAAAACACTTGCACCATATTTACCAGTTAAGCACCGAACTTCCCCTTCAGCTACTGGAGACCCTCAGCAGTAAACAATCGAAGTAGCAGCGCTCTCCCATTGCCATCTGCCGCATTTCACGTGGTTTCAGCAACTTCGGTGCTACGCCGAAAATCACACGTACGTGTGTGGTCAAGCAAAAGTAGAAACCCTTTCTCCTCACTTACCACCCAACTCAGAACGCCCCCCGCAAGGCCGTCAATCGTGCAGCTTCCACCAGAGCTTTCGCAGTTGCAGTTGATCCTTTGCCTTCTCCGTTCAAGGGTTCGTAAAGGCAGTGAACTCGAATTTGATTGAAGAGCACCCCTATACCCTCATCCCAATCCATCATATTGCAAGCTGCCGCCTGTCGCGGCAAAGGCCACACCGCAGCCCGAAAACTCGATCCGGAATCCCGCTTTAAAAAAATGCACCGCACTAGGAGGTTACGATGAGATTGATCCCGATCACCATCAGGATAAGCAGAATAGCTATGCGGAACCTGTCGTCCGACAGACGGTGGCGAACCTTGCCGCCGAGATAGATGCCCACCGCGACGGGCACGACGCCCGCGAGCGACGACTTTAATATGCCGGCCGAGAGAAAATCGAACCGGTCGAGGAAAATCAGCAGCACGAGCGTCGATATAGTAAAGCCGAGGTTGATCGCGCTTATGAGCAGCCTCCGGTCGAGGTCGAGCGCAATGAGATACGGGAGTATCGGCATCACCTGCGTGCCCGTAAAGCCGTTCAGGAACCCGTTCGCGAGCCCGACCGGGATCGTAATGCGCCGCTCGACGTCGCGGCCGATCGTAAACTCGATGCGGAAGAGGAGGAATATCGAATACGCGATCGAAACCGCGCCGAGAACCGTCTTCGCAGGCGTGTTGCCCGCGTGATGCAGCAGCGATATGCCCGCGTAAAGCCCCGGGAGCGCGGACAGGTACAGCAGCCAGAACCGGTGCATGCTCTCCGTGAAACGCTTCGTCTCGACGATGAGCATGACGTTCGACAGAAGCGACGGCAATATGACGAGCGGTATGGCGGTGCGAATGTCGACGAAGCTGGATATCACCGGCAGACAGAGGCTGACGAAGCCGAGCCCCGTAGCGCCCTTGATGAACGCCGCGACGAAAAAGGACACATAGACGATGACGAGAATCTTCGTTTCCATTGCTGCCCGCGCGGTGATGAGAATATATAACGCGAAACGGCAAATGCCAAACGGGCGGCACGCGGCCACAACTCCACCCTTCCGTCATTCTGAATTTATTTCAGAATCTCGTATTGCCTTTTCAGTTAAAGGGTTTGTACAGGCAGTGAGATTGAATCTAATTGAGCAGCACCCTACACCCTCATCCCAATCTGTAATATTGCAAGCCGCCCGCGCGGCGCAGCAATACCCCTCCGGGCCGTGCGGACTGTGTCCGCAGACAATCGAAGTGGCAGCGCATTTCTATTACCACCTTTCGCGCTTCAGATGCTTCTAACCTCCGAAGGTGCTACGTCGAAAGACACACATACGTGTGTACTTTTGGTCAGTCAAAAGTAGAAAACACTTGCACCGCCACTATCAGCTACTACAGAACGTCCCCCTCCAGGCCGCCACACTCGCAGCCTCCACCAGCTTTCGAAGTAGCAGCGCATGGCTATTACCACCAGCCGCGCTCCAGGTGGTTTCAGCACCCCCCGCGCTACGACCATACCGCCCCAACCACCTTAATTCATCTCTCCCGGAAACCACTATCAGAAACACTATTAAGAAAGAAACCAAACCGGCAAAAGCATCCGGCCCGGCTCAGAGCCAATCGTCGGTCTTCTTTTTGACGCTCTTCTTTTTCTTCTTGCCCTTGTCCTTGTAACGCTCCTGCGATTCAATTATGATGTCGAGCGCCGCGTCCTTGTTCCTCCATCCCTCGACGACGACGTCCTTCTTCTCGAGCGTCTTGTACGACGCAAAAAAGTGCTCGATCTCCCTCAGAAGATGCGGCGGTATCTCCGTCAGCTTCTCGATGTGGTTCCAGTGCGGGTCAGCGATCGGCACACACAGTATCTTCTCGTCCGGGCCCTTTTCGTCCCCCATTACGAACATCCCGATCGGGCGCGATTCGATTATGCATCCCGGGAACGTCGGCTCCCACAACAGCACGAGCGCATCCAGCGGGTCGCCGTCCCCCGCCAGGGTGTCCTCGATAAAACCATAGTCGCTCGGATAATGAACCGACGAATAAAGCAGCCTGTCGAATTTTATCCTCTTCTTGGTCTTGTCGAACTCGTACTTGTTCCTCGACCCCTTGGTAATCTCGACCATCACACTGACGGTCATTGTATCCTTGGCCATTTATCCTGCTCCAAATCTAATGGATTTAAAATAACGAACAGTATACAACGAATTCCGCCGCCCATGAATTCCGCCCCCCGATATTTTTCGCATCCGGCGGACCGCGCCCGCAGGATTATGTCCGCCGACAATCGAAGTAGAGCGCATTGCTATTGCCACCTGCCGCGCTTCACGTGGTTATAGTCTCGGAACATCCTACGTCGTAAATCACACGTCGTGTGTCTCGAACAACGATTCCGAGCGAGCGAGGAACCCTCTCCCATCTGTCATTCCCTAATGCTTGTATAGGGAATCCAGTCTTTGCTTTTGCCTTTCCCCCTTGGAAAAAGGCCTGTCGCGGGGCGAATGTCGGGGCGGCTCGTCCGACGAAGCCTTTTTCATCGGTCAGAGCTTTAGCGGAGTCCGAGGCGAAGTCGGAAGCCTCAGCAGAGCCTGAAAGCCCTGCCAAAGCCGGAGTGTCGGGGGGATTTCAGCCTTAGCCTTTCTATTCTTTCTCCTTTCCTCCACCTGCTTCCCCCTGTCAAAATCACCGCGATTTACCAGCCATCCCCGCCCGCCTCTCGACCGGCTTCTCAACACACCCTTTATGTATATCTAATAATAGCAGCGACATAGACCGCCGCCAGTGCTATATCACACACCTGTCCGCTATCCTGTCAGATATCCCCGGAATCTCATACCCTTCCTTAGCTAGACGCTGCAACCCACTGTCCGGCCTTGCCCGGCCAATTCTCCTGTCCAATCCGCAGACAGGTCCCGCCTGCGCCTGTCAGCGTCCGGTCAATCGGCCGGGTAAAAACGGCGGAGCTCCGCCGCGAGAATAACAAACTGGATTCCTGAAAACGGAACGCCGGTTACTTCCCGGCGTCGTCTTTCGACTCGGGGAAAAGGTCGCCCTTGATGAGATTTATGCCGTCCAGAAGGTACTTTATCTCCTTCATGGTAATGGAGGTCGGTATCTGTATGGTCGCCACCTCGCCGCTCCCCAGGGTAAGGTCTAGCCGCCTGAGCGCGGCCGAAGCGGGGGTGTTGTTCTGCTCGTGGATCATCACGTCTATGATCTCGGTGCCGTTTTCCTCGCCGTATGTGACGTTCTCCGGTAAAATCTTGGCGAAATTGATGGTAGATTTAAGGTTCTGTATAAACGTCCTGGCGCCGTTCTTCGTGAACTTCGTGTTCGCGAAGCTGTTCTGCCAGACGAGGTCCCTCTCGAGGACGTCGTTGCTCGGGAGCCCCTTCTGCTTGTAATGCTGCCATACCTCGTTAAATATCTTCGGCTCGAGCGCCGCCGCGCGAAGCAGCTTCCGCCTGTCCGGCGCGTTCTCGAGGATGCGGTATCCCCTGTCCGAAACGGCCACGCGGCGGTTCTCGCCCTTGCCGGTCGAATCTATCAAACCGTAATAAGTTAGCGCCGCAATCAACTGGCGCACATAACTATTATATTTCGGGAGTCCCCATCTGCCGACGAGTATGCTCACGGGTATAGGCGCCCGCTTGTCAATGGAGTAAATCTTCCCCGTCAGCTCAAGGGCCTTTTCGAGGTCTATACAGGGATAGTTGGGGCTCCGCTTCTTTGTCTTCCCCGCAGCCACGCCGCCCGTCGGAGACTTATACTTCGACTCACGGTCCTCTTCTGTCATACTGCACGCTCTCCCCTCTTATTTATCACCTCATAATATAAACTGCCTGATTGAGAAATCAAGCAGGGCTGACAGATAAATTAACAGGTTATACGTGTTGACAATAATCTGTCAATTATGTATTATGCTAGTAATTTCACTAGCCAGGAGGATGCAAAGATGAGAAAATAGACCCCCGTCATCCAATCGCAATCAGGGTTGTCGTTGCATGACGGGTCATTATAAAAGCAGATGGGGTTATGGGCGGCCCGCCGTAGCCTTACACTCTGCAAGACAACCATATGTTCAGTCTATTATTTCATTTTTGGGAGTGTTTGCAGTAAAAATCAATTTTAAAGGAGAACACGAATGGCTACGAAAAAAACGACGACAAAAAAGGCCGTAAAGAAACCGGCGAAGAAGACGGTAAAGAAAGCGGTAAAGAGAGACGCGATGGCGACGCAGGCCGTAAAGAAGGCGGCTGTTAAGAAAGCTGCGCCGAAGAAGACGACGGCCAAGGCCGCGCCGAAGAAGGCAGCGACAGCCAAGAAGGCGGCAGCGCCAAAGAAAGCAGCGCCAAAGAAAGCGGCTCCGAAGAAGGCCACACCGAAAAAGGCGACCACGGCCAAGAAGACGACCGCCAAGGCTGCGCCGAAAAAGACCACGGCCAAGAAAGCAGCCCCGAAGAAAGCGGCCGCCACGAAGAAAGCTGCACCGAAGAAGGCGACCACGGCTAAGAAGACCACCGCCAAGGCTGCGCCGAAGAAAGCCGCGCCGAAAAAGGCAGCGACGGCAAAAAAGGCAGCCCCAAAAAAGGCGTCTACGACAAGGAAATAAGCTTTGATCCGGGGGGGCGCTGATTAATCGCGCCCCTTTAAAGAATGTCCCCCTCGGGCCGGGGTGACCTTCACATCATGTGATAGAATTCGTCAACCCTCTCGATCTGCGGGAGTGTCGGGCGTATGAATTTTCTGACCTTTCTTATCTTTTCCCACGCTTCCAGAGGCTTGTATCCCCGGCTGACGAAATAGGCGGCCGCCATGGTGGCGCTCCGTCCTATCCCCTCCCAGCAGTGTATGTAAACCTTCCCGCCCGATTCTATCTCGCGCCTGACGAATTCCACCCCCGTCTTCAGATCCTCGAGCCCCGGCGCGCCCTGGTCGTCCGTCGGCAGACGGAGATACCTTAGCTCGTGGAGCTTCGCCAGCTCCGCATAATCATACTCCCTTCTCATGTTGACGACGGCCGTAATCCCGTTCTTCCGGAGCGTCCCTATACCCGCGCCCCTCGGCTGCCCGCCTATCCACAGGTCGTTCGTCACTGCGGCGTACCTCCTCAAGGGCCCGCCCGTCCAAAGCCTCGCGAGCTTGTCGTACGCCGCGAGCATACCCTTCCTGAAACCCTGATACTTGAAATGCAGGTACAACCGTCTGAGCTCCGTCACGAAGCTCACTCCCCTTCCCTCCTGTGCGCGGCGACGTTTATCGCGTCGCGCAGTATGCCGATCCTGAGCGGGAACCCGCCGTTAATCTCCTCGCCGTCCCTCGCGGCCACCTGCGGCGGCGACGCCTCGACGACGACTTCCTTCGCGGGGATGCTGTACATCGTAAGGTCCTTCCGCTCCACCCGTATGCGTCCCCCGCCTTTCCTCCTTGCCACGAATCCGCTTACGGCGTTGTACACGAGCCCGAACGCCGCCAGAAGCGACGCCTGCCTGAACACGACGACGTTCAGATACCCGTCCGAAGGATCTATCTCGGGGATGAGCCTCACGCCCGGGAGCCCTAGATTACCCGAGTTGCAGACGACGCACGTAATCCCGCTGATCACGCGCCGCCTCCCGTCGATCGTTATCGTATAGCGCGTGTTCGGCATCGTCCTCCCGTAATGAAGCGCCGTCCACAGATATGCGAGCACGCCGAACCTGTTCTTGAGCCCGGGCTCGGTGAGCACGGTCATCGCCGCCTCGAGCCCGATCCCCACCCTCAGCAGAAAATGCTGCTCGCCGACGACGCCGATGTCCACCTTCCTCACTACCACGTCGTCGCAGAGCAGAAAATCCAGCGCCTCGCACGTATCCACTGGTATCTCCATCTCGGCCGCGAACACGTTCGCCGTCCCGCCGGGTATGACGCCCAGAACGGCATCCGCCCCGATGAGCCCCTCAGCCGTTTCGAGAACCGTCCCGTCCCCGCCGACCGCCACGACGAGGTCGGCCCCGTCCGCGGCGGCCTCCTTCGCGATCTCCCGCGGCAGCCTGCCGGGCTCGGTGTAAACGATCCGGTAATCGAGCCCCTTCTCCTCCAGCCTCTCCTCTATCATATCGACGTCCGACTCCGCCTGCCCCGAAACCGGATTCACGATCACACATATCTTCTTGAAACGCACACGTGCTCCCCGTGGAAAAAAGATGCTTATATTCTAGCACACGCGCGGAAGCAAACAGCGTACCACCATATCTCATGCTCGCAGTCCTCGCGGTTCTGTCCGCGGCGGCCCGCGGCTCCCTCGCGAACGAGCCGGAGCCGCCTCCGATGATGAAGGGTGCGGACACGCCGTCCGTCAGGCAATGCGGCGAATGGAAGTCCCACGAGTACAAAAATTACGTCGTCAACACCCGCCACTCGACCGACTTCGCCGGGCGCGGCACACCACGTGCACGGGAAATCGAAGTAGTGGCCTCCCGCCATCACCTCCGAACGCGCTTCCGATGCATAGGCTCCGAATGTGATTCGTCGAGAAGCACACGCGCGTGTGTGTCATTCCTGTGCAGGCAGGAATCCATTCATTGTTCTGCCAGTCATAAATCAAGAGGCCCTGTCATCTCGAACAACAATTCCGAGCGTGCGAGGAATCTCCACACTTCTGTCATTCCTGCAACGAATGCGAGCAAGTGAGTATTCGGACGCCCCCGGCCGACTGCAATTAAGTACCTCCAGTACAGCTCGAAAGCAGCTCAAATCAAAATAGCAGGAATCCATTCAGCAATCCTTTGCCTTTATATCCCCCCTTAGGAAAAGGGGGGATCATGGGGGGATTTAGTCTTTCTAGTCTGTCATTCCCAAATGTCTTAATTGGGAATCCACTTCCGCCAGCAATACATCAAGCATCTTTTTTTGTCATCTCGAACAAACGTGAGAGATCCGTCTTTCATCCCATCATATTGCAA
>DAOKYU010000028.1 GCA_035325995.1 Thermodesulfobacteriota bacterium
TGCTACGTCGAAAGACACACATACGTGTGTACTTTTGGTCAGGCAAAAGTAGAAAACTCTTGCACCACACTTACCAGTTAACTCCGAACGTCCCCCTCCACCACCAAACGTGCAGCCGCTGACAATCGAAATAACAGCACTACTCTATTACCACCAGCCGCACTTCAGGTGGTTTCAGCATCATCAGCGCTATGCCGAAAAAGACACTACGTGCCCCCTCACCTCTCCGCCTTCATCCCCCCCACCCTGAGCGAATTCCCGAGCACGATCATGCTGCTCACGATCATTGCGGCCGCCGCGAGCACGGGCTGCATCAGCCCCGCCGCCGCGACACCTATCCCGAGCGTATTGTAGAAAAACGCCCAGAAGAGATTCTGCTTCACGACGCGGTGATTCCTCCGCGCGAGGCGAAGCACCCACGGCACCTTCGTAAGGTCGTCCCCGAGGAGGCTGACGTCCGCGGCCTCGCGCGTGATGTCCGCCCCGCACCCGAGCACGATCCCGACGTCCGCCGCGTTCATCGCCGGGGCGTCGTTTATGCCGTCGCCGACCATCGCCGTCACAAGCCCCCGTCTCTTGTAGTCCTCGATTATCTCCAGCTTTTCACCGGGATAGAGCCCGCTCCGGGCCTCGACTCCGAGCCTGGAGGCGAGAGCCCCGGCGGCGTATTCGTTGTCGCCGGTGAGTATAAGTACCCCGACGCCGTCTTCGTGGAGCTCCCCGAGCGCGGCCGCGCTCCCGGGCCTCGGCGACTCGGTGAAGCCCATCACGGCAGCGGCAGATTCCCCGACGCCGACGAACATCACCGTCATCCCCGACGATTCGAGCTCGCGGGCCGCGCCGCGCGCGAAGCCGGCTGTCGAAATGCCCAGCGATTCCATGTACCACGCGCTCCCCGCGGCGACGCACCTCCCGTCCACGACGCCCGTTACGCCCATCCCCGGCGCGGCTTTCACCTGCGCGGCCGGAACGAGCCCCGCGCCCATCTCCGACGCCGCGCGAGCGAGGCTGTCCGCCAGGGGGTGCGAGTATCCCGATTCGAGCGACGCCGCGAGCGTGATAATCTCCCTTTCGTCGGCATGCGATTCAGGGTTTATTCGAACTGCGCCCAGTACGAGCTCCCTCTCGGTGAGCGTGCCCGTCTTGTCGAAGAAAACCATGTTCACGCCGGACAGCCTTTCGAGCATCTCCGCCGAGCGGACGAGGACGCCCGAGCCCGCCGCCCTCCCGAGGGCCACCCATATCGCGAGCGGCGTCGCTATCCCGAGCGCGCACGGGCACGAGATCACGAGCACGGCCAGCGCGTGCATGACGGCCGCGTCCACGCCGCCGCGCACGGCCCAGAAAGCGAACACGATGAGCGCGGCGACAGACACCAGCGGCACGAAAACGGCCGTCACCCTGTCGGCCGTCCTCTCTATCGGCGCGCGCGACCGGCGCGCCTCTTCGAGGAGCCGCACGAGGCGTGAGACAGTCTTCCCCTCCCCCACTTCGAGCGCCTCGAAAACGACGGTGCCGTCGAGGTTCGTCGTCCCCGAATACACCATGCTCCCCGGCTCCTTCGGCACGGGAACCGACTCGCCCGTAAGGCTCGACTCGTCGGCGCTGCTCGTCCCCTCGACGACGCGCCCGTCAACGGCGAAGCCCGTCCCGGGCGTCACCTTCACGAGATCGCCCCTTATTATATCGTCCGAGTCCACCGTCTCTTCCGCGCCGTTTCGTATCACTATCGCCGACTTCGGCGCGAGGTCGAGGAATCCCCTTATCGCGTTCGAACTCGACGCCTTGGCGTTGGCCTCGAGATATCTCCCTATAGTGAGCAGCGCCAGCAGCATCGTTATCGTGTCGAAGTAAATGTGGCCCTCGCGCGTGAACGTCGAGTAGACCGAAATGACGAAGGCCGCGGCCGTGCCGATGATTATCAGCACGTCTATGTTGAGCCTCATACGCTTGAGCGCGCCGAGGGATGCGGACAATATAGGCAGGCCGAGAAGGACGATGACGGGGACCGTCAGAATGAGCTGAATGTAATTGAGAATCGCGGCAATGCCGCCTTCGAAGCCGTATATGTACTCCGTCAGGCTCAGCATCATCACGTTCATCGCGAAGAACGCGCTCAGCCCGAGCCTTATCAAGAGCCACGACGCCTGCCCCTCCTCGCCCGACTGTCCCGTTATATCGCTCGCGAGGAGGCACCCGTAACAGCAGAAGACGCGCCCTTTCGATTCCGTGCCGTACCTGCCCGCCGGAAGGCCGCAGTGGGAGCACGCCGCGCGGTCCGTCGTCATGTCGTGTGCTTTAAAATCCGCATATGTCGTGAATCCTCTCGCCGAACCCCGTCGGCAGAACGGCGCGGGCGACGGTGACGATCCCGAAAATGATTATGAGTATTCCCGGGATCGTGCGGCTGAGGCGCGTCCTAAGATACGGCGAGACGCGCCTGTGAACCGCGGCGACGAGGAACATCGCGGGTACGGTCCCGAGGCCCATGGCGAGCATCATCAGGCCCGACTTGTGGGGCGAGCCAGCCGTGAGGCTCACGAGGAGAAATCCGTAAACGAGCGGGCACGGCAAAAAGCCGTTCATGACCCCGAGAGAAAAGGCGGCCGTCTTCCCCTTCCGCCTGAGGAACGAGGCCATCGTATTTTTAAGGAGCGTGTAGAAGGACGAGAACCCGGGAATGCGGCCCTCGCCGACGAGCCCCGTCATCTGGAGCCCGGCGAGGATGATGACGAGCCCGAGCACGACGGTGAGCGCCACCTGGAAACCGAGCATGGGCCCCATCTCCTTGATCATGAACCCGAGCGCGCCGACCAGTACGCCCAGGAAGAAGTACGTGAAGACCCGGCCGGCATTATAAAGTAGCTGCCCGGATATATTCCTCCCGTGTCCCGATGCCCCGGATATCAGGATCGGAAACCCGCCGCACATCCCTATGCAGTGGAATGAGCCGAGAACGCCGGTTATGAAAGCGAGCCCGTATGCCGTCATGTCTACCATAACTTTAGCGCGCGGCCGGAAAGCGCCGCAGGCGCTGCCTTATTCCCCTTCGAGCTCTTTTATCGTCCAGTTCGTCGTCCTGTCCGAAGTCTCCTCGCGGATATTCTTCACCGTCCCGGCGCTTACCTCCGGGGCCGAATTCCCCCAGCTCGACCTCGCGTACGTGAGCGCCGCCGCTATCTCCTCGTCGGACATCTGCCCGCCCCAGGCCGGCATCACGCCGTTATAAGTCGTCCCCGCGACGGTAACCGGACCCTGAAGCCCGTGTAATACTATTTTAACCGGAAGTTTATCGTCACCGGTAAGAAGGCCGGAGCCCGCGAGGGGCGGAAACGCGCCCGGAACACCCTGCCCGCTCTGCTGATGACATGTCGCGCAGACGCGGTTATACACCTCGGCCCCGTCCACGGCCGCAGCGGGCGGGCTCTCCCCGGGCTTCGAAACGGAGGCCTGTTTCACCGTTCCGCCCTTCTCTAAAAGATGGACTTCCGGCCCGAACTCGCCCCCGTAGCGTCCAATGTAAAACCCCGCCCAGAAAATGAGCGATATGCATATCACCCACAGCCACCATGGCGGCCTTTCGAGTCCCTCGACAGGATCGGGCGACTCGCGGAGCGCCTGCCTGTGAAGGCCGTAAATATCGACGTCTTCGTTCTCCGCCCTGTATGGGGCCTGTATGTCGTTTTTCTTTTCGTCGCCCATGCCTCACTCCTCCCCTTCCACGGGATACGTGTGGTTGAGCCCCAGTAGATACGCCACGAGGTCGCGCGCTTCGGGCGTCGCGATGATCACCTTGCCCAGCGGCAAATACTCCTCGGGGACCGGGACCACCCGCTCGCCCCGCGCCGCCAGCACCTCGTCCGAATATTCTATCTCCTCCCTGAAGAGCCACGGGTACGGCGGCATTATCGACCCGGGCGACGTCGCCCTCGGGTTGTACAGGTGTATAAGGTGCCAGTCCTCGCTCGGCTGCCTGGCGCCTATGTTGAAGAGGTCGGGCCCCGTGCGCATCGTGCCCAGGAGCTGCGGATTGTCGTAAAGATAATCGCCGGGGACGGACGGCCTCCCCCAGTTACGCTTCTGGTCGGCGCCGAATCCGACGGGCCTCGTCTGCTGGCTGTGGCAGTAGATGCAGCCTTCCCGGATGTAGATAGCCCTCCCCCGAAGCTGCTGGTCGGTGTAGGGCTTGAGCCCCGCAGGCGGCTCGATCTCGCTTATCTGGATGCCCGGCACGAGCGTGAGCCCCGCCCACGCGATGAGAAGCGTCGCCAGAACCCCCATTATGAACAGCGGTACCTTCATATACATCAGGACGCCACCTCCGCCCCGGGGGCGTCCGGGTGAGACGCCTCGGCGATCTTGGAGCCCCACGGCGGCATGGCCCTGAAGGCCCCTTTCCTGAAGAGCATCAGCGAAAATAGATATATGAATACGATCTGGCCGAGCAGCATCATCGAGCCCCCTATCGAGCGGGCCATGAGATAGGGCCTCGTAACCTCCACCGAATCTATGAACGGCTTCGCCGCGTCGTTCATGTAAAGCCCCTGGAAGACGCCGCCGACTGTCATCGCTGCGAAGTAGAGGATTACGCCCGATGCCACGAGCCAGAAGTGAACCTTGATGAGCCTCGGATACGGCCACTCCCATTTGACGATGCGCGGCATGATGTAGTAGATCGAGCCGAACATTATCATCGTGACGAACGCGTAAAGCCCGAGGTGCGCGTGCCCTATAGTGTAGTGCGTGAAGTGCGTTATCTCGCTCTGCGCGCGTATGGCCTCTATCGAGCCCTGCATGCTCACGGCCGTGTAGCTTATCGCGCCGAACACGACGAACCGGAGTGTCGGGCTCGACTTCAGCTTGCCGAAGTGCCCGACCATCGTCATGTGGTGGTTAATGGCGACGGCGATAACGGGTATGAACATCAGCACGCTCGCCACGATCGACACGCTTATGAGCCACGTCGGCAGCGGCCCGCCGACCAGGTGGTGTATGCCGTTCCAGTTGTAGAAGAGCGCGAACGTCCAGAACCCTATCAGCGACAGGTAATAGCTGTGAATCGGCCGCCCGATGACCTTCGGTATGAAGTAATACGCCGCCGCGAGCCCCGCGGGGGTGAACCACACGGTGAGCGCGTTGTGCGCGTACCACCAGTTGGACGCCGCCTGCGTGACGCCGGTGTATATGGGCAGGTGCGCGAGCACCCAAAGGAGCGGGAACCATATCACCGCGGCCAGCATATACCAGAGCGAAATGTAAATGTGATCGACGTCCCTCGCACGGAACGTCTTTATGATCGAGAGTGAAAACAGGACGGCCGCCACAGTTATCATCACCCAGGACCACGTCGGGAACTCGAGCCATTCCTGCCCGGCGCTGTTGCCCCTGAGCAGCTCGATCGTCCCCCACAGAACCCCCAGGTTCCAGATAACGGCCGAAATATAGAGAAGGTTCTTCCACCGTATGGCGGTCCGGCAGAGCCTCGACGCGAGCCACACGAACACGCCGCACAGGGCAAGCGACGCCCAGCCGTATATGACGGTGTTAAGGTGCGCCGGCCTCAGCCTGCCGAACGTGAGCGCGGGCGCGTCGCCGAGCCAATCGGGGAAGCTGAACTTGAACGCGACCACGAGTCCGAACACGGAGCCGATCAGGAGCCACGCTACTGCAGTGGCAAAGAAGAGCAGAACGGGTCCGGCGCTCGAGTCGTCGCCTTCGATCCGGGAAGTAAGCTCGGGCCTAACGCTCATCGCCCCGCCCCCTCGCCGTTCCCGCCATGGGAATCGACGAAGACCTCGTCGGTGAAAACCCCCACGGGCTCTTCCTCGTCGAATATCACGTATGCGGCTTTATTCAGGTTGCTGAACTGGTTCGTTCTTACGGCCCAGATAAATGCGCCCATCGCTACGATTGCAGCAACGAGCAGAACTACAATCAATAAAAACGCTGCAAAAGGAACTGTCATCTCACAATGATAAACGGCGTCATCACGGTAGCGAAAAGACCTATTCCGCTGCGGAGAAAAAGCAAACATATTTCCGCAATGCGTCCCCGGAACACCGCCCGGAGTTAATCACTCCATGAAAACACTGCCACTTATCTCTCCGAATTTGATTATACCAGAGATAGCCCTACCGACAACACGACGCACCTGCAAACCATGCCAAAATGGGAACATAAAATTACACGGCGGGAGAACCGGAACGGAGCGAAACCCCTGTAAAACCTGCCTGAAAGCCGCATCGTGACAATATTGCAGCAGCACGACCGCAGCGCCCTGAAAATTTTCAGCTCGACGCATCGGCGAAGCACCAAAAATGAGTGAGTACTCAATCATGACAATTTTTTTGCACACCGCGCATGCAGGAATCCGCCGTCGCGATCACGAGTTGAAACACAACACTTTCTTTCAACTGTCATTGCGAGGGAGCGTTTTCCGCGACCACGGCAATCCCGCGCACCGCGCCCACAGGAAATCGGCGGACTGTGTCCGCTGACATTCGGAGTAGCAGTGTCGTTGCCATTATCATCAGACGCGCTTCACGTGGTTATAGTCTCGGAACATGCTACGTCGGAAAACACACTACGTGTGTGTCATTCCCAACGATTTTGAGCAAGCGAGGAATCGAGAGCCCTTGGCCGACTGCACGAAAGTTTGTCCGGTACTGCTCCATAGTGACACAAACCATAATTTTCAGGATCTCGCTTTTAATCCTGTCATTTCGAGCGCAAGCGAGAAATCTCTCTTTCAGTCTTTTCATCCCCCCTTAGAAAAAGGGGGGATAGGGGGGATTTAATATTTTAATAATCCGTCATTCTGAACTTGACTCAGAATCTCGTATTATCTTTGCTTTTGCTTTTCGGGGAGAACGCACCCTTCGCGCGAATGTTGCTTCGAATCTCTCCCCTGCCACTTCGATTGTCAGCGGACACTGTCCGCCCACCTCTTCGCCAGTATGTCCGCCGCCCTGTCGGCGACAGCCATAATCGTCCCCACGGGATGCGCCGTCGGCACCCTCGGTATAAGCGACGCGTCCGCGACGGCGACGTTCTCCGTCCCGCGCACGATAAGCGTCTCGGGATCGACTCCCCCCGGCCCGTCTGTAAGCCGCGCCGTCCCGCCGAAGTGGTTTATTATCAGCCTGCTGTAATAAACGTTGTCCACGGGCGACGGGCTCGTGACGTAGATCCTGACGTCCGCCGGGCTGTCCGGGTTCAGGTTCGGATGGCTCGGGCTCCCCGGGCCGAACGAGATAGTAAGCGACGGGTCCGTCTTGAATAGCTGGATCATGTCGTACACCGCCCGGGCCATGACGTCCGCGTCCGCGTTACCGTCGGGCGTGTCCGGGAGGTAAATTTCGGGGTAGCGGACGTTGCCGTTCGCGTCCAGCGTGACGAGCCCGCGCGTCTTCGGGTTAAGCAGCATCACGTACGCCGAGAACGTCCTCGGCCCGTAATACGGCCCGTCGGTCGGCCCGGGCCCTTGCGGGTCGAGGAATATCTCGACGTCCGGCACGGGGGAATCGTAGCTGTAATTCAGTATCGACACGGGGCGGTACTGGGCATACGGCCCGCTCCCGTTCGCGAGGTACTCCTCGAGGTCGGCCTCGTGCGCCGCATAGTCCGTGTAGTTGTACGAGTGGTAGGGGATGTCCCCGTCGTAGTTGTACGCGACGAGCGACATCGCGTGGTCGAAAAGCCCGACGCCGATGAGCTGGTTGTCTATCGTGAACGGCACGGACGGCCCCTCGGGGAATATCTCGGCCTCGCGTCCGAACGGCCCGACGCCGCTCATGTAAAGTATCCTCGGCGTGATGAGAGCCCCGGCCGCCATGACCACGAACCCGTTCCTCTTGAGGCGGGCGGAGCCCGGCGCGCCGGGAATATTCTGGTCGAGCGCGCCACGGCTCGTGTAATGGACGGCGACGGCCCTTCCGGCGGAATCGAATTCTATCCTGTCCACCTTTGCGAATTCAAGTATTTCTAACCCCTCGGCGGGCACGCCGTCCGGGTCAGCCTCGGCGAAATACCCCGTTATCGGCCCTGCGCGCCTGCCCTCGACGGCCGCGACGTAGGGCCTGCTGTAAACACCCTTCTCGGAGAACGGCAGGCTCGTATTCCCCTCGACGAATCCCGCCTCTTCGTAAAGCGGGTGCACTATCCCGGCCGGGCCGGTGTTCTGCGGGACGCCGTTCGTCGAGGGCGTGTTAGTCACGGGGACCCTGTCCCTGACCCGATCGTAGAACGGCTCCATGTCCGCCCAGCTCCACCCCGGCGGCCACGCCGTGTCGAAGAGTAACGGGGGATTCGTCTGGAACAGCATGCCGTTAAACTGCGAGTTGCCGCCGAGCCCGATGCCCTGGTACGTGAACGGCGCTTCCGTCAACTTGTACGGCTCGCCCTGCGGCATGAAGGCAAGATTCGAATACTCGCCGGGCACGTCGAATATGGTGAGGTCGGTTCTCCCCTGCGGTACCCATACGGGATAATCCGTCCCGCCGATTAAAGCCGACGTCGGCCCGCCCGCCTCTATGACGAGAACCCTCCTCCGGCCGCCGCCGACAGCCCGGAGCTTCGCCGCGACGATAGCCCCGGCAGTGCCGCCCCCGATTATCACCGCGTCGTACTCGCCGCTCGCGTTGTCGACGCAGCCGCCGGTGATGCCGAGCTTCGCCGCGAGCCCGAGCGCAAGCCCGGCCCTCCCGGTACGCTTCAGGAATTCGCGCCGCGTTGTCTTTGACATATCCATCCCCCTCTCTTAGAAAAATGAGTAAATAACTACTTAGCAGTATACGGCCGCCGGCTTTCGTTGAAAAGATGCATGCTGATGTTATACGGAAAATTGGAACGGAGCGAGGGGGTATTTCAACCTGTCATTTCGAACAAACGTGAGAGATATATCTTTCAATCCTGTCACTGCGAGGGAGCGACTTCCGCGAGCGCGACAATCTCGCGGGCCACGCCTGCAGGAAATCGAAGTAGCAGCGCTTTGCCATTACCACCGGCCGCACTTCACGCGATTTTAGCACCTTCGGCGCTATGTCGAAAATCTCATCATATTGCAAGCCGCTCGCGGCGCAGCAATACCCCTCCGGGCCGTCAAAATTCGCGCACGCCACGCGTGATGGAATTCGACGTAGCTGACTTAGAAATTCATAGCACCGCCGGTCGTCGGTCTTGTTTAATCACCTTACTTGCCCCGCCGAAGACATCGAGCTTATGAACGTTAAAAATCCGAACAGGGGATGGGGGAGGTTGAGGATTTAGCGAAGGAACGATGATTTTTAGGCGGACTGTGTCCGCAGACAATCGAAGTAGCAGCATTACGCTATTACCACCCGACGCGCTTCCGGTGGTCTTAGCAACAGTGGCGCTATGTCGAAAACGACACTACGTGTCCGGCCCGTGATTTTTGCTACTTTTGGTCAGTCAAAAGTAGAAACCCTTATTCCGACCTTACCAGTTAAGTATAGAACTTCCCCTTCAGCCTCTGGCGAGCCATACCCGCTGGAATTCGAAGTGGCAGCATCATTGCCATTATCGCCGCCGACAGCGGCACCTTCCCATCTATATAGAAACATACTACGAGCGCCCGACCACTTCTATAAACTGCACAGTATCCGTGTACTGCTGAAACCTGACGACGCGCCCGTCGCGGAGCTCGTAAAAATGCGCGAACTCCGCCCGCAGCTTCTTCCCGTTCTTCCTGTACGTGCCGGTGTAACGGCCCTTCGCGACGACCGTATCCCCCGCATCCAGCAGCTCTTCCGGCGTGACGGCGAAATCTTCCCACTCCTCGACAAGCCGCAAGAAGCCCTTGAGCACCTCCTCGGGCCCGATCTTGGGCTTCGGCCCGGCGTAGACAAAATTCTCCGCCATTTGCCACACGACTTCCGGGTGGAGCGGGGCTATGGCCGAGGAATAGTCCCCGTTTTTAAACGCTTCGTACATTCCCCGGATTATGCTGACGTTCTTTTGAGACATGGCGCCTCCGTCGAAAACGTGATCAGAGAGCCCTGGTTTGTGACGCACCGCATCAACACCGAACTGTCTATTGCTGTTCTACCCTATATTTTACGGGGATGCAATTCAAATCTTGGGTCTTGTTTTCACTCGGTGGAATACCATACGGAAATCACGTCAGGGTCTTTCATCACTCCCTGTAAAGCACCAAAGCGCGAGGATGAGCATAGCAGCTGCGGGTATGGAGAGCATCCACACCCCGAGCCGCGGAGCGAGCGCCCCTCCGGTGAGCGCGCCCGAAAAGAATCCGAGCCATACGGTGGTCAGCAGCATCGCGCGGGCGAAGTGCGTATCCCGAGGCCCTTCGGAGTCGTCGAGCGCTTCGCCCCTCCACGCGCGGGCGAGGTGGCCGCCTATCTGGCTCAAGGTGCCTGTGACGAATGTGACGTTCACGAGCTGTGACCCGACGCGCGAAAGCGCCGTGTTCATGACCCCCATCGTGAAGCCGAGCATTATGACGAAAACCGGGGCGGTTAAAGACGTGAGGCGGGTGACGGCGATCGTAAGGCCGAGGAGAGCCGCGATTATCGCATACTGAATCGCTCGCCGCCGCCTGACGCGCGACGTCAAAAGGAGCGTTGCCGCAAACACCCCGGCGACGAAAGACACGATTGCGAGACACGCGGGAACGGCGGCCTTCAGAAATCCGCCCCCGATGTCCGACCCCGCGTGCGTCGTGTTGCCGCTCATGAACGAGACGAACGTCCCGAACGTGATGAAGCCATAGGCGTCTACGTACCCCGCTATGAGCGCGAGACCGGCCGCCATGTACCTTTTGCCCTGCGGCCTCTTCTGCGGCGAAACCATCCCGGTATTTTACAACCCGGCGATTTATTTTGCACGCACCGCGTCAGGATATTAAAGTTACCAGCCGAAACACACACGCATGCGCGTCATCTCGAACAACGATTCCGAGCAAGCGAGGAATCCCCACACTCCTGTCATTCCCAACGGTTCTGAGCGTGCGCAAGAACCGGACGACTATGCCATGAACCGCAAGCGCTCATCCGGTACCGCTCAAAACCCGCCTATACATCGGGAATCCAGCACGCCATGCATGCATGAATCCAATGTCGCGGCGCTCTGCCGCGACTCTACCCTCCATCATCTTTTAATCCGTCATTCTGAACTTGATTCGGAATCTCGTATTTATTTGTCATCTCGAACGTACGTGAGAGATCCGTCTTTCATCCCATCATATTGCAAGCCGCTCGCGGCGCAGCA
>DAOKYU010000029.1 GCA_035325995.1 Thermodesulfobacteriota bacterium
ATGACAGAAGAGTGGGGATTCCTCGCTCGCTCGGAATTGTTGTTCGAGGTGACACACGCGTAGTGTGTTTCCCGGCGTAGCAGTGTGGCGGGCGGTAATGGCGAGCCGTCGCTACTTCGATTGCCTGCGGGCGCTGTCCGCGTCGATGAATTTGCGGCAGTTGGGGACTGCGAAGGTTTTGCCTATGACGTCGCTTTCGGACCGGAGGAGGCTCGTGAAGATGCCGTTGTAGTCGTTGTCTACCCTGGCGTCCTGGACCTTGACCTTGCAGGTGCGCGAATCGAGCGTGCCGTGCGAGCTTACGTAGACGGTGTGGTCGTAGACGGTGTACTCGCTGAGGACGTGGCGGTTACGGAGGGCGGCGATGCCGAAGACGGCGTAGTTGTCTTTGTCGATAGGCTCGAGCGTCAGGGTTTTAAGAGTGCCTTCGCTCTGGTTGCCGACGCATTTCATCTTGCAGAAGAGGGCGATCTGCTCGTCGAGGATCGTTTCCTTTATGACCTTGTCGCGTATGTCGGCGGCGCGGGAAGGGGCGGACGATGCTGTCAGCAGGGCGGCCGCCGCGAGGATTAATGTCAGTGAAAATCGCGTCAGGAGCATTGGCTTGGTAAAAGTGTAGCTTATAGTTCGGGGAGTGCTATAGGCGATTTTTTGGGGGCGGTGTAGCGTCCGATTCATAGCACATATGTTAATCCGGGACTGCTCGAATCCTGCTTGTACATCGGGAATCCAGTTTTAAAAATAAGAAAGGCAAAGGATTAACTGAATGGGTTCCTGCCTCCGCAGGAATGACAACAATAAGGTAGATTCCTCGCTCGCTCGGAATCGTTGCAGGAATGACACACACGTAAGTGTGTTACTCGACGCAGCAAATTGGATGCTCAAGCCACCGTAAGCGCGGCTGGCGGCAATGGCAATACGCCGCTGCTTTGACTACAACACGCCACGAGTGCTGTAGTCGAACGTATGACGCCGGGTTTGAGAAACATACTATATGTTTATGGCGAGATTATGAGTTATAGTTTCAATAGTGGTCACGAAACCGGGAGGGATATGAGATGAATAGACTGATTCTAGCTTCATTGCCGCTGCTCATGCTGGCGCTGGCGGCGGGGGCCGAGGCGTCGATCCGGACGGACGGGTTCACGCGGGCGGCGCCGGAAATCTCGAAGGCCGACGCGGGCGGGGCTGTCGAGCTTTGCCAGCAAGAGGAGACGTACGGCGACGATAACTATTACAACGATCAGGGTTACGAGGACGAATATTCGGACGAGTATACGGACGAGTACGGCAATGCGGTCCCCGGGGACCAGCCGGTCGAAGATGGATACGCCGAAGACGAATATGCCGACGACGAGGGTTACGAGGACGAGTATACGGACGAGCAGGGGTACCAGGAAGAAGAGGAATACGACGTCACACAAGACGATAATTATTACGATAAGGACCCGAGATCCCTTGTTCAGCCGGGGGATACGTTCGACCCGTTCTTGCCGCCGCCTAATCAGTAGCGGAACATCCGGCTGTCAAATTGCAAGCAGGGAGATTGTGAATGAAGAACGCGATGTTTTTGTTGTTGATGGGGATCGCGCCGGCAGCGTTTTCGCCGGCGGCGGGGGCCGTGCCGGACGGCGCGGCGTATGAAGGGTTTCGAGGAAAGCCGGTCGTGATAGAGAGCGCCCAGATTCCACAAACGGGGCCGAACGATTTCGGACCGTTCCCGATGGACGGCGGAGAGAAGAAGGGATGCATGGAGACGTGCAGCGTGAAGGACGGCGGATATTACGGCGGGCAGGGGAAGGACGCTTCCACGCACGGCGGGGCGGAGAGCACGGACAGCGGCGGCGCGGGCGCGGGGGGCACGGAAGATTGAGGTAAGTGTCCCAGGATTGAAATCCAGGATATCGAAGGCAGCGGGCGCGGAGGTTATCCGTTCCCGCTGTTTCTTTTTAATGTATTGCTGCGCCGCGTCCGGCTTCGGCCAAGGCCTTCGCCGCGATAAGCGGGCGGCTTGATAGTCTGGGATTCATAGGGTGGGGCGTGAATCTATAGTGGATAAGGAGCGGTGAGTGGTAATAGCAAGGCTGCTGCTACTTTGAATGTCAGCGGACACGGTCCGCCAGTGGCTGAAGGGGAAGTTCTATACTTAACTGGTAAGGGTGGTGCAGGGGTTTTCTACTTTTCCTTGATGAAAAGTAGCACACACGAAGTGTGTTTTCCGACGAAGTACCTTCATGGATTTTTGCAACTGAAGTGCGAAAGGTGGTAATAGAAATGCGCTGCTACTTCGATTGCCAGCGGCAGCGAGCCGCCGGGCCGGACACGTAGTGTCGTTTTCGACATAGCATAGAAGGTGCTAAAGTCACTTGAAGCGCGTCAGGTGGTAATAGCAAGACTGCTGCTACTTCGGAATCCTGCACGCGTGGCGTGCAAAATCATCGTTCCTTCGCTAAATGCTCTAAATATTATACCCCCACCCTGACCCTCCCCCTGGGAGGGGGAGGGAAGAGTAAGGTAGGTCGGATTTTTAACGTTCATAAGCTCGATGTCTTTTGCGTGGCAAGTCTGGTGATTAAATAGAACGGACGACCGGGCGTTGCTATGAATTTCCAAAGCTGCTACGTCGGATTCCGGCACGCGAGCACACGTATGTGTGTTTCTCGGCATAGCAACGAAGTTGCTAAAGTCACTTAAAGCGCGTCCGAAGAAAATGACAATGAGCCTGCTACTTCGAATTCCTGCGCACGTGGCCCGCCGGCCCGGAGGGGTATTGCTGCGCCGTTTACACAGCTTGCAATATTATAGTCAAAGAATTCTTGATGGATTGCTGGCGGTAGTGGGTTCCCGATTAAAACGCTCGGGAATGACAGAAATGTGGTGATTCCTCGCTCGCTTGGAATCGGACAAAATAGGGACAAAGACGGGCTCTCGCATACGTTCGAGTCGTCGCGAATTTTGCCGAAATTATGTACTTACATGATAGATTTTGGAAATACTGCCGAGAGCGTGAAAATTATCCCGGCGGCGGCAGACGAAGGCGGCGCGTAAAAATTGCATAATTACAGCGCCTTAGGCTTCCGTAGGGATGTAGTCATAAATACTACAGCGATGTCACTATAAAAAATTACACGCATGGTTGGTAATTTGGACATAAAATATGTTATATATAGTACGTCTTGCCGCGTTTACTAATAAGGGAATGGGCAACCCGTATGGCGGCAGATTCGTGCCGCCCGGGCAGAAATGCCCGGGCGGCACTTTTTTTATCCCGTCCCGCCCGGCTCCGGATTCCAGTTTAGAGGCTCGATCTTCCCGTGTTCGTATCCGGAAATGATACAGAGACGCACCGGCTGTAAAATGCCGGTCCCCGCGCGCCGCTTCGCCCGGGTGCAATATCACAAACTGGACAGGGCCCGGATCGCCCATATAATGTACGGTGAGAAAACATTCTGACTTGTCAGGAGGGGATATATGAAATACCTGGTAATCGGGTCTGAAGGGCCCGGTTTCTGTTCGGAGGAGGAGGCCGCGGACGTGCTGGAAAGCGTTATCATTCCGGCGTTCGACGAGCTTCTCGATCTCGAACACGAGGGGACGATTGTCGGCGGGCTGCCTGTGGGCGACCGCGGATTCGTCTTCATCGCGGATGCCGAATCGCACGACGATCTCGATCGTATACTGCGGTCGCTTCCGATATGGGGCGTGCTCGAATGGGAGGTTACCCCGCTTCAGGATTTTGACGCGAGGGCCCGGCAGGAGCGCACAATCCTTAAGAACCTGAAAGCGGGAGGATAGTGTTCCCGCCGCTTGCATACGAACCAGCTCATCTGTAATTTCCTCATACACTCTACGGCCCGTTTCTCACATTCGCATTCACGGACGACTGATTCCAAACCCCGGGGGGGGGGGGAGCCCCTCCGGGGATATATCGACTCGCCGGAACTTCGCCTGATTCCGGGGCGCCCGGGCGGAGCCGCGCGCCGGCCGCCTCGCCGCCCTGCACACCCGGCTCTCAAATCTGCTGTTGAAATTAATCAGTTATCCTATAACATTTCTTGAGTCGGGGGGGGACTTGTCCCTCCGAGGGAGAACATTCATGCGAAATTACGTCACAATTTTGCTCCTTGTAATTGCGGTGGCCGTGCTGCCGCTTGCGCTTTCGTGCAGGAGGCCGACCGAGGAGGAGGCCGGAAACGCCGATTCGAAGTCGGAGACTGTAACCGGCGAAACCACCCCTGCGCACGAGCCTGCGCCTGAAGAGACCATGGAACCCGAGGAGACCGCCGAACCCGAAGAGACGGCCGGGCCGGAGGCTACCTCCGCTCCCGAGGCAGACGGCGGCGAATCCGCCGGCGCGGGAGAAGAGGCCGGGAAGGACGAAGACAAGGCCGAGATTCCGCCCTCGGACAAGGACCCGGACCTGAAGACGATACTCTCGCGCTACTACGACGCGATCGGCGGCCCGGCGAAGTGGGAGAAGGTCGAGACGATGAAGTACACGGGCAAGATGAATTCCATGGGCAAGGTTTTCACGACCGCCATAGTCTACAAGCGCCCCGACAAATGCCGCATAGATTTCAGCCTCGGACACATTTACTTTATACAGTCCTTCGACGGCAAGGAGGCATGGAAGTTTAACCCGACGGACGGCAGCAAGCCCGCGGTCCTGGAAGGGGACGACGCGAAGGACCTCATCGAGACGTGCGACTTCGACGGCCCGCTTATCGACCACGTGGCCAAGGGGCACAAGATCGAATACCTCGGCCGTGAGAGCGTGGACGGGCGCGAAGGGTTTAAGCTGAAAGTGACGAACAAGACCGGCAGCGTTGATTATTACTACCTCGATACGGAGACCTACTTGCCGTATTTCGTCAAGGGCAAGGCTGTGCTGAAGGAGAAGGAAGTCGATTCGACCACGAAGGTCGACGATTACATCGACACGGGCGGCATAATCATTCCCTATTACTTCGAGTTCGACCTCGACGGGGTGGACGACAACGAGACGTTCAGGGTTTCGACAGTGGAGCTGAACCCGGAGCTCGACGATACGATATTCACTTTTCCGCGGAAGATAGAGGATTCGTATTGAGGGAGGGGGATGATTTCCTGCTCGTCCACGAGGATATAATCCGTCGTCCTGCCTGACAGGTGTCTTGTCCGGCGCAGCTTTGACGGAGACAGAGTGAAGTCAGAGATTGATTTAAGATCTTGCGAAATTCTGTCATTCCCGAGTGCCTTTATCGGGAATCCGGCTTTTCAAAATAAGAAAGGGCAAAAGCAAAGGATGAGATCCTGAATCGAGTTCAGGATGACTACGACTGCAAATATAAATCCCCCCTATGTTCCCCCCTTTTCCTAGGGGGGGATTTAAAGGTAAAAGTGAGATACTGAATCGTAGTTTCCGTCTTCGCTGAAAGCTTCGCCGGACAGGCAGGATGACGGATTAAAAGAAGACTGCCGCGGTCGCGGAAGGCGCTTCCTCGCAATGACGGGTTAGCGGATAAGTGGCCTGGGGTGGTTATTTGCCGGGGCTCGATCCGCCGCCGTATTTGAACGTGACTATGTTGCAATCGGGGCAGCGGTAGGCGTGGAGGCGCGGGCGTTTGAGGATCGATTTCGTGCCGGGGAGTCCGCTCGCGATAGTGGGCATGCCGACGGGGTCGTTCCTGTCGCGCCACGGGATGCCCGCCGAAGAGGGTATGTAGCCTTCGGTCATTTCGCCGCCGCAGCGCGGGCAACGCGGCTCGCCCGGCGGAAGGTCGAACCCGGTGGTGAGCTTGACCGGGTTCCCGGGATCGGGATCTCGGAACGACCTGTAGACGTGGACCGTGAATCCCGCCGCGAGCAGGAGAAGAGCGCCCGCGACGGCCATCATCGACATGAGGACCGTGCGGCTGGCGGATAGGCTGTCGGGGAGCGTGCAGACGGACGGGTCGGACGGGAGGTACGATACGACGAGCTTGTCGCGGCGGACGAGGACGTCGTACGTGAGCTTAGAGACCGTGAAGGAGCAGTAGGGCGGCTTTTCGCCGACGGGCCTGGGGGCGTCCACCGCGACGATGACGCGGTGGATGTCGGACGGATCGGTGACGCTGGTCCGGGATAGCCGGCCGTCGTCGCGCTCGACGCCTTTCGTCACGACGACCGCGACGGCCTCGCGGCCTTCGTCGTAGAGGCGCTCGTAGTCGAGGTAGTCGCCGGCGTAGGAGTAGACCGCCCAGAGGGCGACCCCGGCGAGGAGGAGGATGACGAGTGCCGGGACTATGAGCTCGGATTTATTTTTCATATGGCGGCGGGCTATTTCGCGGGCATCGAGAATATTTTTTCGGCGACGCCGGAGTTGACGACGACGGAGTCCACGCGGAGCTCTTCCGTAGGCGCGCCGTCTTGCTTCGAGAAGAGGAGGCGAAAGGGGACGTAGAGGCCCGAGACGCTCCGGTAGTCGTCGAAGCGGGTTTTGACGGCGGAGCTTTTGCCGCCGACGTTGAAGACGCCGATTGCCTGGACGGGGCGGAAGGTTTCAGGGTCGAGGAAGTAGTACTGGACGCTGCCCGAGGGATAATCGACCTTGATTCTGTACGTGTTCAGCTTGCCGACCTCCTCGCGGCCGTCGAGCGACACCTTTAGATTCTTGTTTTTATAGCCGACGAGTGGGCCTTCGATGTCGCATTTGTCGGCGAGGTAGTCCGTGCGGCCCTTGTCGAGCTGTACAGGGCCAGGAGTTCCGGAATGCGGGTTCTTTTCCCACGCCGCCCGGCCGTCGTAGGCCTGGACGACGACTTCGCCCCGGATGGTGTATTCGACGCGGCATTTATCGGGGCGCATGTATTCGGCCGCCGTCGGGATTTTGAGGTCCTGCGTGTGGATGCTGCCTTCCATGACCATCGTGTCGACCTTTTCCCAGTTTTCGAGTCCGCCTATGGCGTCGTAGTATTTCGCGAGGACTTCGTCGAGCGAGAGGGCCCCGGCTTCGGGCCCGGCGTTTTGCGATATGGCCCCGGGAGGCGCAATCAGCAGGAATAGCAATGCTGTAATTATAAGGCGTTTCATGTGCGGCCGTGTGCTCCTTTTTGTCTTTTTCGTGATTGGGAAAAGGATAAAGTATGTGGAGGGAAAGGCAAAGGACACACGTATGTGTGTTTCTCGACGTAGCGCGTTCGGAGGCTATAGTGCATGAAGTGCGTCAGGCGATAGTAGGAAGGCTACTGAGCTTCGAGCTGGTAGAAGCTGCAGGGCCGGTGATAGTGGGAAATTCTGTAGTAGCTGGCAAGTGGTGTGCAGGTGTTTTCTACTTTTCCTTGATGAAAAGTAGCACACACGAAGTGTGTTTTACGACGTAGGATGTTCCGAGACTATAACCACGTGAAGCGCGTCTGATGATAATGGCAACGACGCTGCTACTTCGAATGTCAGCGGACACAGTCCGCCGGGCCGGGGACACGTAGTGTCATTTTCGGCATAGTGCAGGAGATGCCGAGGCCACCTGAAGCGCGGCAGGTGGCAGTGGCAAACCGCTGCCACTTCGATTGTTTACTGCTATGGGTCTCCAGTGGCTGAAGGGGAAGTTCTGAGCTAACAGGTAAGGATGGTGCAAGTGTTTTCTACTTTTGCCTGACCACACACGCATGTGTGATTTACGG
>DAOKYU010000030.1 GCA_035325995.1 Thermodesulfobacteriota bacterium
CTGACGCGCTTCAAGTGACTTTAGCAACTTCGTTGCTACGTCGAAAAAGACACTACGTGTCCCCGGCCCGGCGGCTCGCAGCCGCACGCAATCGAAGTAGCCACCTTCCGCTATAACCTCCAAACGCGCTTCCGATGCATATGCCTCTGAATGTGATTCGTCGAAAATCACACGTACGTGTGTACTTTTGGTCAGTCAAAAGTAGAAAGCCTTATACCGACCTTACCAGTTAAGTATAAAACTTCCCCTTCAGCCACTGGAGACCCCAGCAGTAAACAATCGAAGCGGCAGCGCTTTGCCATTGCCACCAGCCGCGCTTCAGGTGGTTTTAGCAACTTCGGCGCTACATCGAGAAACACACATGCGTGTGTGGTCAGTCAAAGGTAGAGAAGATTTTGTAGTTGCCTTAATGCTCTTTTAAAGCGAGATCCCGGATCAAGTCCGGGATGACGGATTAAGAAGGATTCCGGCGGAGCACCGAAGGTGCGACGCCTTTACAACACATACCTCACCACCACCTGAAGCACCACGTTCGCATACACCCCGGCGGCGACGTCGTCCATCACTATCCCCATCCCTCCGCCCAGCCGCTCCAGCCTTCTCGCGGGCGGGGGCTTCGTAATGTCGAACAGCCGGAAGAGGAAAAATCCGAGTACGGCCGACGTCACCGTCACAGGGGCGAAAGCCATCGTCACGAGATACCCCGAAACCTCGTCCGCGACTATAAACCCCGGGTCCGTCCTCCCCGACGAGCGCTCCACGACGTCCGAGGCCCACACCGATACCGCGATCACGGCGACCGTCAGAAGCACATAAACATATGGTGGAGTAAACGAGAAGAGATAATAAAGCGGAATGGCGGCGATGGTGCCGATGGTTCCGGAGCCGTACGGGAAATAACCCGTCCCGAAGAAAGTCGCGACGAGCTTTGCGGCGCCCTGTTTCAGGTGAGCACCCCTTCCACCCTGAGGAGGTCCTTCTTTATATCTATGCCGCCCGTGTATCCGCCGAGCCCGTCCGACGCGACCACCCTGTGGCACGGGACGACTATCGGCAGCGGATTGACGCCGACGGCGTTGCCGACGGCCCGCGCCGCGCCGGGCCTGCCGACCTTCTCGGCCAGCTCGCCGTACGTCGTCAGCTTCCCGTAGGGCACGGTCCTCAGCTTTTCCCACACCGCCCTCTGGAACTCAGTCCCCGACGTCATGTCCAGCGGCGTCTTGAACTCTGTCAGCATGCCCTCGAAATAAAGCTCGATCTCCCTCGCCATCTCGGCCGCCGGGCCGCCCGGGACGAGCCCCTGCGGCGCGGTCCTTTCGAGATAGTCCCTGAAGCCCCTCTCCCCGAAGAATATCTTCGAGACGCCCCTCTCCGTCGATGTGACGAAGACCTGCCCTATTCGCGTGATTACGGAAGAAAAATAAACGTCGCTCATGGTTATGCGGAATGGCCCCCTTTGCCAAATCAGTTTCCACGAGGGGGCGGGGTTGTCAAGGAATCCGGGCTTCCCCGCCACGTCGGCCGCGGCAGGGCGCGCGCCGAGGCCCCCGCCAATCCTTGAAATTCCCCCCAAAGTACGTAGAATCTCTACAGCTATCGTGCAATCCCCACACGGATAAGGGAGAAAATACAAAGTATGTCAAAAGGTTTGGAAAACAACTGGGCGCTCATTCTGGGCGCGTCGAGCGGCTTCGGCGAGGCCGCGGCGATAGAGCTTGCATCGCGCGGTATGAACATCTTCGGCGTCCACCTCGACAGGAAAGGCACGATGCCCAAGGTCGAGGAGATAAAGGAAAAGATAAAAAGCCGCGGCAGGCAGGCGAGCTTTTTTAACGTAAACGCCGCCGACGCCGACCAAAGGTCCGAGGTCCTTGGCGAGATCGAGCAGATTCTCGACGAGCACAAGAACCCCTCGGGCGTCAGGGTGCTGATCCACTCCCTCGCCTTCGGCACGTTAAAGCCCTACATCGCCGGGGACGAAAAGGCGCGCGTCTCCGCGAAGAACATGGACATGACGCTCGACGTCATGGCGCACAGCCTCGTCTACTGGGCCCAGGAGCTCGTCGCGAGGGGGCTCATGACGGACGGCGGGCGCATATTCGCCATGACCAGCGCCGGGGGGCACAGGGTATGGCCGACGTACGGGCCTGTATCGGCGTCGAAGGCCGCCCTCGAATCGCACATACGGCAGCTCGCCGTCGAGCTCTCGAAGCACGGCATCACGGCGAACGCCATACAGGCGGGCGTGACGGAAACCCCGGCACTCAGCAAGATTCCGGGCAACGACGAGATAATCAGGCACGCCGTCGAAGTCAATCCCGGCGGCAGGCTCACGACCACCGAAGACGTGGCCAGGGCCATATACGCCCTGTCGTTGCCTGAGACGTCGTGGCTCACGGGCAACGTTATAAAGGTGGACGGCGGCGAGGACCTTATATAAGGAAACAGTCAGGCGCGGCTTCTTGCCTGACCCGGTATTTTAGTTTGTCATTCCCAATGATTTCGAGCGGGCGAGGAATCGGACGCGGTTCATTTACACAACAAGTGTTTATCCGGTACCGCTCGAAACCTGTTTACACATTGGGAATCCAGTCTTTATAATGTGTCGTTGCGAGGGAACGCTTTCCGTGACCGCGGCAATCTCGTCGTTTTGTTTAATGCTTTTATAAAAACATCGATTCCTTTTGCTGCATGAACGACAGGTAAAAGGCCCGATCGGAGAAAAGACAGAAATAATGGCAAAGAAAGTCACACTCTACAACACGCTCTCACAAAAGAAAGAAGAGCTCTCGCCCCTCGGCGAAGGCAAGATAAAAATGTACGTCTGCGGGCCGACGGTCTACGACTCGGCTCACCTGGGGCACGCCCGCGCGGCGGTCACGTTCGACGTCATTTTCAGGTTCCTTACGCATATCGGATACGACGTCACATACGCCCGAAACTTCACCGACGTAGACGACAAGATCATACACAAGGCGACACAGACCGGCGCGACGGCAGACGAAGTCGCCGAGAAATATATAAAGGAATACAGGGACGACATGGCCTCCATAGGCGTAAAGAGGCCGACCGTAGAGCCCCGCGTAACCGAGCACATGCCCGAGATCATAGACCTCGTCGGCAGGATAATCGACAAGGGCTACGCCTACACGTCCGGAGGCGACGTATTCTTTTCCGTGAAGAAATTCAAGGGCTACGGCAAGCTCTCACGTAGAGACCCGGACGACATGCTCGCCGGAACGCGTATCGATATTAACGAATTAAAGGAGGACCCGCTCGACTTCGCGCTGTGGAAGGCCGCCAAGCCCGGCAAGCCCTTTTGGAAGAGCCCGTGGGGCGACGGCCGGCCCGGCTGGCACATCGAGTGCTCTACGATGAGCATGAAGTATCTCGGCGAGAGCTTCGACATACACGGCGGAGGGAAAGACCTCATCTTCCCCCACCACGAAAACGAGATAGCGCAGTCAGAGTGTGTTACCGATAAGCAGTTTGCTAAATACTGGATTCACAACGGGCTTATTCAAATCAACCGCGAGAAAATGTCCAAGTCCGTCGGCAATATTCTGAACGTAAAGGACGCCGTCGCGACGTGGAACAAGGAGGCGATAAGGCTCTTCTTCCTCTCGCACCAGTACTTAAACCCCGCCGATTTCTCCGACGTCACAATGAATGAGGCAGAGACCGCACTCGAAAGGCTTTATATCACCCTGAAGCGCGCCGGCGACCAGCAGAAGAACGGAAGCGGCGGCGAAGACCCCGAGCTCTCCGGGGCTGCAAGGGCGTTTAAGGAAAAATGGATAGAGACGATGTGCGACGACTTCAACACGGCGGACGCCATCGGCAGCCTCTTCGAGCTCACGCGCGCCATAAACAGGTCGATAGACGCCCGGGGCTGGACGCCTTCCCTCACCGAAGCGCTTACCGAAATAAAGCATTTCGGCGGCGTGCTCGGCATACTGGAGTACGACCCGTCCGAATACCTGCAATCGATAAAGCTCCAGAAGAAAGCCGGGGCGATTTCGAGCGAAGAGATAGAAGGTCTGATAGAGGAAAGGAACGCCGCCCGTAAGGAAAAGAACTGGAAGCGGGCCGACGAGATAAGGGATTACCTGTCAGACAAGGGAATTCTCCTCGAAGACAAGCCCGAGGGAACTCTCTGGAGGGTGAAGGGCTAGGCACCCGGACCGGATAAGGGGACATTCCGCCCGTTAACCCCCATCCTTCACGATAAGGAAGCCCCGGGAATCACTCCCTTTTACTTCGCCATCCCGGCGTAAGTAACGGGCCTCGTATCGCCGAACGTATTGACGAGCGTGTCCATGAACTCCTGCGTATGGTCGAAGCAGAAGTGATAGGTCAGCGTCTCCCTTCCGCCGCGGCTCGAAACGGTAATCTGCTCGTAATGCCTGCTACAAAGGTCCTTCTGACAAAGCGCGCACGACTTTATAGACATCCTCTCCCCCTCGCTCTTACACCTCTCGCCGTCGTCGTGCACGTGGTCGCACTGGAATATTTCAACGGATATCGTCTTGCTGGACATCTTGGAAAAACCTCCTGTGAATGCTGCGCCCGGGCGTCTCGCGCCCCGGCGTTTACCTCGTGGGCCTGTAATTAAAGTTTACCGCCCCCCGCAAGACAGATTAAACTAAATCGCGCGGAATAAGTCAATATTCTTTTCCGGGGGGCTAGTTGAGCGTAACCCCATAACCCGTCTGCGGCACGGGCCTCGTGTTCCCGAATTTAAGGGCCAGCGTCTCCAGGAACTCGTCCGTATGATGCGGGCAGAAGTAATAGGTAAAGTAATCCCTCGTGCCGTGTACGGTGACCGTCGAAAGCTCGTAATGCTTTATGCAGAGGTCCTTCCCGCATAAGCTGCAGGTTCTTATCGCCTCCCGGTCGCCGTCCCGCTCACACCTCCCGCCGCCCTCGTCCACGTGATCGCACTGGAATAATTCGATCTGGATCGTTTTCTTCGACATCCCTTTCTCCGGGCCGCGTCGGCCGCGCCTCTCTCTATTAAAGTAGATAACCTCCGGCAAGTCAATACATTTTTGCCCGCGGGGGCTCTCCGGCCCGTCTTCCCGAAGTTAAACCGCAGCTTGAAAATACCCCGCCTCTAATGTATAAATCTTAAGGATGATTACCGCACAGGAAAGCCTTTACGGGGCGATAAAATATCTCCAGACGAGATTCACCGGCCGCCCGAAGCTCGTAAACCTCGAAATCACGAAACTCTGTAACGCCAAGTGCGACTTTTGCGATTACTGGCAAACGCGCCACGAAGAGCGCATCTACGACTACCGCCCGGTGATAAAGCTCATCAACCCCCTCGTCGTCGTCATCACGGGCGGCGAGCCCATGCTCCGGAAAGACCTCCCCGACATCGTCCGCCAGGTCAAGGAATCGTCCTACTTCATATTCACGTCGATGGTCACCAAGGGCGACCTTCTCACGGTCGACAAGGCCCAGGCGCTTTACGACGCCGGCATCAACCAGATAGCCATTTCGCTCGACTTCCCCGGCCCGAAGCACGACGTCTACAGGGGCGTCCCGGGGCTGTGGGACCACCTCTCCGAGCTCATGCCCGCCCTGGGAAAGAAATTCCCCAAGGGCAAGGTAACGATGAACACGATCATCATGGAAGACAATATGGACCAGATACCCGAGCTCGCTGCCAGGGCGCACGAGTGGGGCGTCTGCATATCGTTCAGCTCCTATTCCGTGATGAAGACGAACAACGAGGAGCACTTCGTCCACCCGAAAGAGCTCGACAGGGTAAAGAGCCTCGTTAAGGAGCTCGTCCGCCTCCGGAGGAAGTGGAAGGGCACTATACTCTCCACCGAATACTACCTCAACGAAATCCCGAAGTACTTCGAAACGGGCGGCATACCCGGCTGCACCGCGGGCATAAGCCACATCCAGGTCACGCCCTCCGGGCACTTAAAGCGCTGCTCCGAAATGCCGATCACGGCGCACTTCTCGGAATATACGCCAAAGCTCTACGAAGAGACCAAGTGCACTGCCTGCTGGTACGCCTGCAGGGGCGAAACCCAGACACCCGCCAACATCAAGCGCGCCCTCGAATATATGGGCGTCTGGATCTGAGCGGGCAGCGCCCGCAGGTAGAGGAATCCCCACACTTCTGTCATTCCTGCGGAGGCAGGAATCTATTCATTTCTATTTATTTCCAGTCATTCCCGAATGCTTTTATTCATCGCGGCGAAGCCGGATTGGGAATCCAGTACGCCACGCGTGCACGAACCCGACGTCGCGGCCACTACCGCGACCCCACACTTCCGTCATTCCGAACTACGATTTCGAGCGAGCGAGGAATCGGACGCCACGGGCCGACTGCAGGGAAGCTCATATAGTACGGCTCCATAGCATATCAAATCAAAATATTCAGGATCTCGCTTTTAATGTTTGTTTCTGCCATTCCTGCAACGATTCCGAGCGAGTGAGGAATCGGACGCCGCTGATTCATAGCACATATGTTAATCTGGTACCGCTCGAAACCTGCCTATACATCGGGAATCCAGTCTTTACTTTTCGTCCCCCCTTAGAAAAAGGGGGGGTACAGACCTGGGAGAGTGGTAACAAACGTTCGGGGACATAGGTAACACTTTTTT
>DAOKYU010000031.1 GCA_035325995.1 Thermodesulfobacteriota bacterium
AAATACTATACCCCCACCCTGACCCTCCCCCTGGGAGGGGGAGGGAAGAGTAAGGCAGGTCGGATTTTTAACGCTCATCCACTCGATGTCTTCGACATGGCAAGTTAGGTGATTGAATAATATGGACGACCGGGTGGTGCTATGGATTTCGAAGTCAGCTATGTCGATATCCGGCACGCGTGGCGTGGACACGTAGTGTCGTTTTCGACGTAGCACCGAAGTTGCTAAAATCACCGGAAGCACGTCTGGTGGCAAGGGCAGAACGATGCTACTTCGATTGTCTGCGGACACAGTCCGCACGGCCTGGAGGGGTATTGCTGCGCTGCGAGTGCGGCTTGCAATATTATGATTTGGCCGAGGACGCAGGAGGCGCCCCGGACTTAATCCTCCCCTTCTTGCTGGGAGGAAAAAGATTCTTGATGGATTGCTTGTGGAAGTGGATTCCCGATGTATAGGCAGGCTCGGAGCGGTACTGGACAAACGTTTGCGCTTCAAGGTTGGGGCGTCCAATTCCTCACTCGCTCGGAATTGTTGGGAATGACAGACTGGAGGTGACCCCCGCCTTAATCCTCCCCCTTACTAATGGGGAGGAAAGTAAAAAGGCAAAAGGTAAGCAGATAGCGTTTTATTGTTGCGCTTCCTCGAAATTGAAGATGCGGTTCCAGTCTTTTTTCATGCTGATGATTACCCAGCCTTTCGCGTCGGCCTCGTTCGCCAGCGACTGGGGGAAGGTGCCGACGTCGGTGTTCGGCAGGCCTTCGGCCGGGCCGTAGGCGTACTCGCGGACGGGGTCGTCGTGAAGCACCAGCATCATTAGGCGCGCGCCGCTGCCCGCTCCCGTCCATTCGAGCATTTCCCTGTCGCCGTCCGAGTTGCCGAAGGCGGCGGACGGCCGCTGGCCGATGAAGGTTTCGATCCCGACGGCCTTTCCGGGGCCGTCGTCCATCAGGAACAGCCTGGGCTCGCGCACGAGGACGGGCCCGCCGCCGGCCCCGTATTCGTACGATAGGACGAGGCTCGACCCGACTATCTCGGCGGGCGGGAAGCCGTAGACCTCTCTTGCGTAGGCGCGGACGAAGAGCTGCCCGCCGCCCGTGACCATGAACGTGCGGAAGCCGTTTTCGCGGAGGTATGCGATGACCTCCAGCATGGGCCGGTAGACGAGGTCTGTATACGGGCGCTGGTAGCGCGGATGTTTCGCCGTGGCGAGCCATTGTCGAACGGTTTCGGTGAACTGCTCCGTCGTCATTCCGGCGTGCGTGGCGGCTATGATCGCCTTCCAGTCGGCCTTCGTGAAATTCGCTATCGCCCGCGCGTCGTTTGCGATGACGGATTTGTAGGGCTCGGTTTCGCTCCATTCGGGGTGTGACGGAGCGAGGGCGCGTATCCTGCCCAACGCGAAGACGCCCTGCGTGTAAAGGGGATGCTCGACCCAGAGCGTGCCGTCCTGGTCGAAGACGGCTATGCGGTCTTCGGGGGCGACGTAGTCCGGCCCGGATTCGTCCGTCGCTTTCCTTATGAATTCGAAGATCGCCTCCTTCGCCGCGCCGTCATTCCACGATGGCAACGGATCGGCGTCGGGGTAGGGCACGGGCTCTGGCGCGGTCCGTGCACACGCTCCTCCGAATACGAGAATGATAATCAGCAGGGCCAGGGTGTTTAAGCGTGCGCCGGAGCGGGCCGATTCGTGGCTCGATAGCTGCATGGGCATTCCTCCTTCACAGTCCCCGCGCGTGAGAAAAGTAAGCGGGGGTTATGCACGGTTTTTCAATACTACACTATCGCGCCCTTGCGGGAAACCTGCATCTGCAAATAAAACGGGAGAATCCCCGGGTGTACAGCTATACTCTAAACGCATATATATTAGAGATTGGGGAGTGCCATGAATATTCTCGATCCCGCGCTGGCGTTCGTCGAAGGGCTGGCGCTCATCGTATCGCCGTGCATACTGCCCGTACTGCCGCTCGTCCTTTCGGCGTCGGTCGAGGGCGGGAAGAAGAGGCCGTTCGGCATCATCGCCGGGTTCGTTTTCTCGTTCACCCTTTTCGCGCTGGCGTCGCGCCGCATAGTCGAAGCCTTCGGTATAGACACCGAAATAATAAAGTACGTTTCGCTGGTCCTCCTGTTCCTGTTCGGCCTCGTGCTCCTTTCGTCGAAGCTTTCGGATAGATTCAGCGGGCTCACGTCGCGCATTGCGGGTATAGGCGGGAGCTCCAAAATCGGCAGGGGGGACGACCTCTGGAGCGGCCTCGTCGTGGGCGCGCTCATAGGGCTCGTGTGGACTCCTTGCGCCGGGCCGCTGCTCGCCGCCGTCCTCGTCCAGGTCGTCCGGCAGGAGACGGACCTAGCGGGGTTCCTCGTCACGGCTTCGTTCGCGATAGGGGCGGGCGTGCCGATGCTGGCGATCGCGCTCGCCGGGCGGAAGGTGATGGGGAAGCTCGGCTTCTTCACCGCGCATTCGGAGGGCATACGGAAGGCGTTCGGCGTCGTTATCATACTCTCCGTGCTGTTCATCGCATCGGGTATAAACATCGGCTCAATCGAGCCCCCGGGCGGCACCGTGACGGCCGTGAAGCCGGCGGACGTGAAGGGCGAGGAGCTAAAGAACGGGCTCGCAGAGCCGTATCCCGCGCCCGGCTTCGAGGGCATCACGGCGTGGATAAATTCGAAGCCGCTCACGATGGAGGGGCTCAGGGGGAAGGTCGTGCTCGTCGATTTCTGGACGTATTCGTGCGTCAACTGCGTCCGGACGTTTCCATATATAAAGTCGTGGGACGAGAAGTACAGGAAGGACGGGCTCGTGATAGTGGGCGTGCATTCGCCCGAGTTCGAGTTCGAGAAGGATCTCGGCAACGTCAAAAAAGCGGTCGAGGCGAACGGCATAAAATACCCCGTCGCGCTGGACAATAACTTCGACACGTGGACTAATTTCAAGAACCGGTACTGGCCAGCGCATTACCTTATCGACCGCGAGGGGAACGTCGTGTACACGCACTTCGGCGAGGGGAAGTACGATGTGACGGAGAACAACATTCGCTATCTTCTCGGGCTCGGTGCGATGGAGCCGGGCGAGGCCGTGCCGATACCGTATTCGAAGGAGCAGACGCCCGAGACGTATCTGGGATACGAGCGCGCGAAGGGGTACGAGGGCGCGACGCCCATCGAGAAGAACGCGCATGCCGAGTACATGTTCCCCGAAAGCCTCGTGCGGAACGGGTGGGCGCTCGACGGCGGATGGACCGTCGGCGGCGAGAAGATAACGTCGGACGAAGCGGGCTCGGCCATCAGGCTGAGCTTCGCGGCGAAGAAGGTGTTCCTCGTCCTAGGCACTTCGACGGGCGAGCCCGTCACGGCGGAGATAACGCTAGACGGGATGCCGATAGGCATGGCGCGCGGGAGCAGCGTTTCGCCCGACGGGCGCGTGACGGTGGACGCCAACACGCTGTACGAGCTCATAAGCCGTAAGGATTTCGGCACTGGCGTTATAGAGATCAAGGCTGCCGAGCCGGGACTCGAAGCGTACGCCTTTACGTTCGGGAGCTGACGCTCGCACGCCCGCGGGCGGAGTGACTGCAAGACATGAAAGTTACCCCCGCGCGAGAGTCGAAATCCCGCCGATGTTCGGATAATATATTCGACCGTTATGGAAAGACTGGAAGAAAGGCTCGACCGCGAGGTCGGTGAATACCTGGAAAGTGTAGAGGGGATGGACGAGGTGAAGGCGCTTCTCTCGGGCGAGATACCGAGGGAGAGCTACGTCAAGTTCCTCAAGACCTTTTACGTTATCGAAGACATAAGCCGTAAGGCGGTGCTCAAGGCGGCCGACCGGACGAAGTACGACAACCCCTATCTTAGCAAGAGGTTTCTCCTTTGCGCGAGGGGAGAGGAAGGGCACGCCGAGATCGCGCTCGAGGACCTGGCGGGGATGGGCGTTACTGGGGTGGACGTTTCGGGCGTTCCGGAGGTGGCGGAGTACGACGAGTTCCTCCAGAAGGCGGCGGACGAGTTTCCGCTGGGCGTGCTCGGGCACTCGTATCTCTTCGAGAACGCCTCGGGGATAATGTTCCCGAAACACAGGGACCTGCCGTATCCGTCGAAGTTCGTGGTCGTCCACGCGAAGGAGGACCCGGGGCATTCGCTCGCTATAAAGAGGACGGTGCGGAATATCGAGTCTGACATCACGGACGAGGACAAGGACAGGATCATGGATTTCGCGCGCGAGAGCGGGGAGAGGCTGCTCAGGGTTTTCGAGGCGATGGGCGGGCATTCGGATTAACTCCGGAGTCTTTAGCGAAGGAGGCCGATTCCTCGCTCGTTCGGAGTCATAGGCTCCGGAAGCGCGGCTGGAGGTAATAGCGTAACGCCGCTACTTCGATTGTTTACTGCTGGGAGTTTCCATTAGCTGAAGGGGAAGTTCTATACTTAACCTATAAGATCGATATAAGGGTTTCTACTTTTGCCTGACCAAAAGTAGCACACACGTTGTGTGTTTCTCGGCGTAGCAGATTTTGAGACTCGAAGCACCTTAAGCGCGGTTGGTGATAATAGCAATACCTCGCTACTTCGATTGCATGCGGCTGCGAGCCGCCGGGCCGGGGACACGTAGTGTCTTTTTCGGCATAGCGCTGATGATGCCGAAACCACCTGTAGCGCGTCAGAAGATGATAGCAAGGCTTTCGCTACTTCGAATGTCAGCGGACACGGTCCGCCGGGCCGGGGCACACGTGGTGTGCTCGTTGACACTGACCCGTCGGTTAGTTACTGTATATGTCCTCAATACGAAAGGGAATTTGCACCCTTTCGTCCTATTCCGGAGAGGTGGCCGAGTGGTCGAAGGCGCTCGCCTGCTAAGCGAGTATGGGGGCTTAAACCTCCATCGAGGGTTCAAATCCCTCCCTCTCCGCCATTGAATAAATCCAGCCGGGAATGATCAAAAACAAAAGAGAGATTTCTCGCATTTTAGTTTGAGATACTTTCGAGCGGTACCGTATATGCTTTCGTGAAGTCGGCCAAGGGCGTCCGATTCCTCGCTCGCTCGGAATCGTTGCTCGAAATGACAGGATTAAAGACGAGATCCTGAAACGAGTTCATGATGACAAAAAAGCAGATTGCCGCGGTCGCGAAAGGCGCTCCCTCGCAATTGTAGATGTTAAGTAATTCGGGGCAGGAATTCTCCGGGATAGAAT
>DAOKYU010000032.1 GCA_035325995.1 Thermodesulfobacteriota bacterium
CGGTGCTACGCCGTAAATCACACATGCGTGTGTGGTCAGGCAAAAGTAGAAAGCCTTATACCGACCTTACCAGTTAAGTATAGAACTTCCCCTTCAGCAACCGACGGACCGTGTCGCCGACTTTCGAAGTAGCAGCGCTCCGCCATTTCACCATCCGCGCTTCACGTGGTTTTAGTCTCAGGACATGCTACGCCGAAAACACACGTACGTGTGTGATCAGGGCAAAAAGGAACACTCAAATCCCCGACCCCTCTACGCCCGGAAACACACCATATCCGTCCCACGATGTATACGTCCCGCACGCATTCTCGCCCGGCCCCTCGGCGTAGAGCTGGAACATCTCCCCGTGAAGAACGAGGCTCCGCTCGAGATATTGGTTGGCCTCGGCGGCGAGGTAGACGCTCCTGTCTATCAACCCCTGAAGGTCGTCGCCCTTCTCCTCGTACTTCCCGAGCGAGGTTCCGATAGCGATCCGTATCAGATCGGCGCTCTGCCTGTATGAATCCACGGCGTTCACGAGCGCAGTGTGAGCCTCCAGCATTTCCGCCGGGACTTCCATCGCCCCGAGCCCGGCGCTCATCTCGTCGAACGACGCTACGGCGTTTATGCTGGCTGTGAAGATTTCGTCGTAATCCTGCGAAAGAAGAACGTTGCCGAACTCCTCGCTCACATCCTTCAGGTGAACGTAATAACCCGCTATCTCGCAGCGATATCCGGGCACGTTGTCCGGGGTCTCCTTGAGCCCCTGGGCGGGACCGAACAGCGCCGCCGGAAAGAGCACGGCCGCAAGCATTATGCCTTTGAATTCTTTCAACATGTCATAACCCCCCGCAATTCAGGCCGGCCCCGGAATATCCGATTGAGCCTTCGCGTAAATATCCGCGCGCGGATCGGGAGCCGGAATCACAAAACCCCTGGCCCGGAACGAGGGCCCGCCTTTATGCTTACCCTGCTGTCCAGAGCCGCCTTGACCTCGGCCGGGCCGGGAGGAGGATTGCCCTTGTCCCCCGCGCCGCCGCAGTCGGCACCTATACTAATATCACTTAAGTTTACACCCTGTTCGATAAGAAAACTTCTCACGGCTTCAGCCCTTTTTAATCCGAGGTTGTAAACCGGCGTTCCCTCGTAGGTGTTGCAGTAGCCGATTATTTCGACCTCGGTCCCCGGATTCATCGCCAGGATTTCGGCGTTCTCCGCGAGGACGGGCTTCGCGTCCTCCCGCAATGTGAATTCGCCCCTGTCGAAAAATACGTCCATCAAAGGCGCTTCCGCACCCTGCCCGGCAAAGGCCGTGAAGCCGAAGGCTAAAACGAGAATTGAGACATAACCCCATATGACTCTCATCTTATCTACCTCTCCTTCCAACCTCCGCCCTCTGTATATATAGATTCCGAAAACCCCGGAACAGATTCACACGCGCCGTGCATTCATGCTTCCGACGTCTCAGCCCCGCCACGACCCTACACTTCCGTCATCCTGAACTTGATTCAGGATCTCGCCTTTAATCCTGTCATTTCGAACGCATGTGAGAAATCTCGGTTGTCTTCCCTTAGAAAAAGGCTTGTCGCGGCGAAGCCATGCGAAGCCGGAGGACAATTCCTGGCGTGCGAGGAATCTCTTTTTCCCTTTCACCCTCCCCCTTCCGAATCCCCCTCCCCCCAAATCCACTAACACCCCTATATGCCCTTTTTATCTTTTTTCATCCCCTCAAAAAATCTCTTGACTCCACAGAACGCGCATAATATACTTAACAGTGTTAAGTTACTTAATACAGTTCAAGGCAGGAGATAAATGGGAGTAAAGGAAAGAAGGGAACGGCAAAGGCAGGCGGTCAGGCAGGAAATCCTCGACGCCGCCCGCGAACTATTCATCAAAGACGGCTATGAAAACGTAACAATGCGTAAAATTGCTGAGAAGATTGAATATTCCCCGACGACCATCTACCTCCACTTCAACGACAAGGCCGACCTTGTCCGTTTTTTGTGCGAAGAAGCGTTCGTAAAGTTAGTGGATATGTTCGAGAAGCTCGGAGAAGACATGAGCGACCCGCTCCTCGCCCTCAAAAGATGCGGGCGGGCGTACGTCGATTTCGGCCTCAAGTACCCGAACGACTACAAGGTAACGTTCATGATAGCCCTTAAGCCCACAGCCCCCGAGGACTACCTCCGCGAGGATTCGATGGGCATGAGAGCATACGGCTACCTCAGGAAAATCACCGAGGAATGCATCCGCCAGGGGAAATTCGAGGGCGTGGAGCTCGAAAGCGCGACCCAGTCGCTCTGGATGACGGTCCACGGCATCACGTCCCTCATCATCGCCCACCCGGATTTCCCGTGGGCCGATCAGGAGCGCGTGATCGACCAGACTATAGACAAGATAATAGCGGGGTTCGCGGCATGACGGCCCCGCCGAGAGAGGCTCCGGAAGGAGCGAGGGGAGATTCACTCAAAGACACCCAGGAGGCTTTTACCATGCGGTACGATACGAAGAATAACGGCGCTTGCGGACAGACGGCTGCCCGCGCCTGCGCCGAGGGCAAGACGCCCTGCGCAATCCCCGACGAGCACCTCGTCGCGCTATTCGTCAGAAACCGCGACGAAGACGCATTCGGCGAGCTGGTCAACCGCTACGCCGACAGGATTTACAGAATCGCCCTCAGGATCACGCGCGACCCGGCAGAGGCCGAGGACGTGCTCCAGGACGTGTTCGTCATACTCACGTCCAAGGCAGGCACGTTCAGGATGGAGTCGCGGTTCTCGACGTGGCTCTACCGCGTCGCGCTCAATTCGAGCTACATGCGCATCCGCACGAAGAAGAAGATCACCACGAACGAGTCGAGCCTCGACGGCTATGCCCCTTACGACCAGGCCGGGATTCTCCACGGCGTCGCCGACAAGGACTTCAGCCGCAGGCCCGACAGCGAGCTTCTGACACGCGAGGCGCTCGAGAAGATACGTGACTCGATAGACGCACTCCCCGAGCAGTATAAGCACGTATTTCACCTCCGGCACGAGGAAGGGCTCTCCGACCTCGAAGCGGCCGAGGTGCTGGGAATATCCGTAAGCGCGGCGAAGTCGAGGATTCACAGGGCTCGCCTTTTTCTACGTGACAGGCTGGCGGATTACTTCTACGAAACCGGCAGGTAAGCGGACCACGTCCGCAGGAAGCCGAAGTAGCGGCTAACTCTATCATCACCCACCGAGCACCATATAAATTCACTCCCCTCTCCCTTGAGGGGAGAGGGGTTAAGGGTGAGGGTGTCCTTTGTCATTCCAGAATGCCTGTATCTGGAATCCAGTTTTTAGCCTTTAATCCGGACCTTCTGCCTGCCCCTTCCCTTCTGCTTTCCTCTATTGATGAACCCGCAGCTTTCGGTAAACTATACGACTCTGAATTACGCGCCCGTAGCTCAATTGGACAGAGTGCTTGACTACGGATCAAGAGGTTGGGGGTTCGACTCCCTCCGGGCGCGCATTCCTTAACTTGGAACCTCGTAGATTATTCGAACGATGAGTTTGAACCCCCGCTAATTAATTGAGGTTGGGGGTTCGAGTTCCGACTTATTCACCCACGGCGGGCGCTTACTCGCTCCGCAGGCTTCGGGTCAGTTACCCCGATTCCTCGGCTCGCTCGGAATCGTTCCTCCGGGCGCGCATTCCTTAACTTGGAACCTCGTAGATTATTCGAACGATGAGTTTGAACCCCCGCTAATTAATTGAGGTTGGGGGTTCGAGTTCCGACTTATTCACCCACGGCGGGCGCTTACTCGCTCCGCAGGCTTCGGGTCAGTTACCCCGATTCCTCGGCTCGCTCGGAATCGTTCCTCCGGGCGCGCATTCCTTAACTTGGAACCTCGTAGATTATTCGAACGATGAGTTTGAACCCCCGCTAATTAATTGAGGTTGGGGGTTCGAGTTCCGACTTATTCACCCACGGCGGGCGCTTACTCGCTCCGCAGGCTTCGGGTCAGTTACCCCGATTCCTCGGCTCGCTCGGAATCGTTCCTCCGGGCGCGCATTCCTTAACTTGGAACCTCGTAGATTATTCGAACGATGAGTTTGAACCCCCGCTAATTAATTGAGGTTGGGGGTTCGAGTTCCGACTTATTCACCCACGGCGGGCGCTTACTCGCTCCGCAGGCTTCGGGTCAGTTACCCCGATTCCTCGGCTCGCTCGGAATCGTTCCTCCGGGCGCGCATTTCCTAACTTTCGGCCTTGCGTACTAATCAACAGTTGAGTTGAACCCCCGTCTGATTTTGTAAATGTACAAGATGGAGTCTCTACAGGTGTCCGGCCATCCGGCATTAACCAAGATGCGTGAGGAACATGATATATATCCTTCATATCCTCTCTATCTCATACCACCATCCACACCGCCAGCACGGCAAGCCCTATCGCAACGATGTCCTCGGCCAGCGCAGCGGGAACCCCGCCGACCGCGCGTATGCCCGCTTTCCTGGCGGCGTACCCTCCGTAGCATCCCGCCACCGCCCCCAGCACCCCGCCGACCGCCCCGGCCGTGGCGGATTCAGCGGCCCCGACGGCGACGCACGCCCCCGAAAACGCCCCGGTGAATATGCGCGCGAGGAGAGGGCCGACGGCAGTCCTGCTCCCGGCGAAGGGCAGGAGGTCGTATGCGAATTCGAGCACTGCAAATACGGGAAGGACGATCGCCGCGATGTGAGAGCTCATGAACCCGAGCCTGGTCCCCCACAGCCCGAGGCCCCAGTAACGCGCGGCGAGGCTCGCCACCGCAAGCCCCGTCATGGAACGAAGGCCCGACGCGATTCCAATCAGGATAGCAGCTATGAAGAAAGTCCCTTCCATATCCGTCCTCCTCTTTATGCCCTACATATTAACAGATGGAGGCAGAATCCGGCAGACCATGACTGCAAGATTAAGAGGTCAAAATTGTCATTCCCGACGATTTCGAGCGAGCGAGGAATCTACCTTATTGTCATTCCTGTGCAGACAGGAATCCATTCATTTTTCCACCGGCAATCCATCAAGAGTTTTGTCATCTCGAACAAACGTGAGAGATCCGTCTTTCATCCCATCATATTGCAAGCCGCTCGCGGCGCAGCAATACCCCTCCGGGCCGTGCGGACTGTGTCCGCAGACAATCGAA
>DAOKYU010000033.1 GCA_035325995.1 Thermodesulfobacteriota bacterium
CTGAAGCGGAAGATGGCCGAGTACGAGGCGTTGAGGGTGGAGATCGAGGAGTTGAAGAGGGAGGTGGAAGGGTCCCAATGAATCGAAAGACCAGATATTCGAGTCGCATCTTGCTAAGCATTGCAAAACGCCTTCCACGCGGCTATTGGCCAGTCATCAGAGCGGCGGCCAACCGAGATTCCAGTCTGCAGGACCTGCCAATTAAACTGAAGGACATCTCATACGAACTCCGGGCAGATCTTCGCGAAAGTGTTTTTGTCCCTCTGTATCTCCACGGCCGAATTCCGCATCAGGTCGGATTTGACAAGGTCTGTCGTCGTGTTCTCCGGGTAGGAGATACCGTCTTCGATATTGGTGCGAACGTTGGATATACATCTGCACTCTTTTCGGATCTGGTTGCTGAAGCCGGCAACGTACTCGCCATCGAACCTTCACCAGGGGCATTCGCGCTCTTGCATCGGTCTCTGGCGGAAGTCCCGAATATCGAACTCGTAAACGTCGGTGTTTCTTCGGGAGAAGGCGAACTTACCTTCTATGTGCCGTCTCAGCTTGATCGTGCCAGGCTCGTCCCGATCAACGGCGCCAAAGAAATAATGATTCCAACGGTTGCGGTCGATGCGCTTGGCGTTCGCTATGGCCATCCCACCTTCCTGAAGGTCGATGTCGAAGGACACGAGCCTGAGGTTTTTTGCGGTGCCGCAGCAACCTTGGCACGGGGCGATCGGCCCATCATCGTGTTCGAAGCGCTCGACCCCGCTGCGCTTCGGCAATGCCTCGACGTGTTGGAAAAGCTAAGCAATCGGGCTTACCGTTTCTTGCGCATCAGGAACGACGGTGCGCTGGTGCCGATCGACGCTGTGGACGGGTCAAGCGATTACCTTGCCATGCCGGAGTGGGCCGAGAATAGGATCTTGCCGCTTGCGAAATGAATGAAATGAAGAGGGTTCCCTCACTCGCTTGGTCCGGCGCGCCCACTTTCGGCTACTCACCGGCACCGCTCGCATACGGAATCCGGAAGCGAGCTGCGTCTCGCAGAATGGGCGCATCTGTCTTATCTGCGCATCTCTTTCTTCAAATACTCGCGTTAAAAAGCGCGTTCTTGTCGGCCGCGATGGCCAGTGGTCGCTAGCGCCAATCCTCATTCACGTTCACTGCATCAATACGATGCGCGCCCGATCAGCGACCTAAACATGGCCTTCGAACTCCTCCTCTCTGCACTTGTGACTGTACTCTGCCTAGTGCTCGCATGGAGTGCCAGACGCTCATTTGTGAGCGTGCATCTCCTGCCATTGGGTCTGCTCTGCACTGCTCTTCCCCTTGTGCGTATTGTTTTTGGCGGCAGTCCTTGGAGGGCGTCTGACGAGACCATCGCTTTTGCATATGGCTCGATCGCGTTGTATGCGCTTTGTATCTGGCTTGGTGCGAAGGCACTTCGGGATAAGAGCCTCGCGCGTTTCGCTGCCTGGATTGCAAGCGTAGATCGGAACGAATTACCTACAGCGCAGGCCGTATGGGTCATATCAGCACTCTGGTTGACGAGGCTCTACCAAGCGGCGGAGTACGGCGTACTTGTGTCTGGCTCCGCCACTGAGGAGGCTATTCGAAGCATGCCGTACTGGCTCACCAGCTTCAACTCGATTCTGGTACTGGTGGGAATGGGGTCTACGGTTGTACTGGCTCTTGCTGCGTCGCGTGGTTCGACGAAACTCTGGATTCTTGTATTGCTCGAACTCACTTGGACCTTTGTAAGCGAAGGTCGAAGGCAATTCCTGTTCCTTGCCTTGCTTCTACTGTGGATTGCGCGACGAGCAATGGCGCTGCGGGCCAGGACGTTGATCATCGGCGCCGCGCTGTCTGTCGTCCTTCTTTACGTTCTTACACCAGTATTTCTATACGGGCGTGAATACAATCAGACTCTCTTGGCAGCCGGGTTGTCACCCGTCGCAGCATTCCTATCAGCGTTCTCGCAGAGCTGGAATGAGTGCGGGGTCACGCTGGCGTGCTCGGATCGGGCAGGAGTCAATGTAGTCGAGCGCGGGAATGCGATGGAGTTCCTTAAGCTCATCGTGGGGGCGGAGCGCCAAGGCTCCGATTATCTACTTGGGCTCGGATTTCTCTATTCCCTCGTTTGGGCTATCCCGGGTTTTCTCATCCGCAAACCCGACTTGATGACGGAACAGTATCTTCAGGTTCATTTTGCTCTTCCACTGCAGGATGATGCGATTTCGATCCCCGCGCTTGCCTACGCGGACTTCGGCATACTCGGATGTGCTTTCGCAGGTATTACTTTATCGATCTACGTCTATTATGTAGCGGCTTACGCAAGACACCGGCATCAACTACTGGTGTTCGCCTCTATCGCGATGGGAGTATTGACAACACTCTGGAATATCGAAGGTGACCCAATCAGCTATGTCATCGTTATCAGAGATTCCTTCATTGTTCTGGCGGTCGCCACGATTACCGCCTCTCTTTACAGAATAGTCCGACGCGGGAGAATCCAATGAGCCAGGACTCCCTCGGGACGGTTGTCATAACTTTCCCGCTGGTCCGTTGCCATTAGAGTCATGGCGCTCTCCCGGAACGCGCTATTGGCTGCTCTAGCCGCAATCGCTCTCACCGGCAGCCGATTCGTACTCACCGCCATCGCAGCACGCAGGCTCTCACAAGCCGACTTTGGCCAGTTTGCCTATGCGATATGGCTGGTGGATATCGCTTTCCTCGTTTGCTCGCTGGGTGCAACGGGCGCGGTCGGCCGCTACGCCGCGGAGTTGCGCGCCGACACGCCTCGGCTTGCCGCGTTCATGCACCACTGGCGACCATGGGCCGCCGGATTGCCGCTGCTGGCCGGGTTGGTCGCAGTCGTCGGGGCGAAATTCGCCGGCCTGCCCCTCGACATGACATCGCTCATGCTGGTCGCCCTTTGGGCGGCGGTGCAAGGCAGGTGGGCGATGCAGACGGCCGCGCTCACGGGTGGTCAACGGTTCGACATAATTCTTCGCGCGAATCTGCTGGCGGGCACCCTCATGATCGCAGGGATGCTCTTCCTGCCTGTCGACACGTTCGGCCTGCCGCTCATGTTTGCGTTGATGGTCGCAACCGGAGTAGTCGGCGCGTTGACGGGCGCCTCGCAAGTTCGTGGCCTCGGTGTGGGCACCGCAGCGACGCTCCACCCGGCCCAATGTCGGGCGATCCGCAGGTACGCCCTGAACATCTGGCTGACCGCCCTGCTGTGGGCGCTCGTTTGGTCTCGCGGCGAGTTTCCGATCGTACGCGTGTACCTGGGCGACGAAGGCGTCGCAGCCTATGCGGCCGCCATGACCCTGTTCGGAGGCGCCGTCCAGGCGGTCATGCTGGGGGTTGGAGGCGTGGCTCCCCAACTGACGCGATTCTGGGGCGAGGGTCGCGTCGAACTGGCGCTCGCCACCGCTCGAAAGGTAATGGATTTTCAGTTGTTGGCGTGCGGGATTGCTGCCATGACGCTGATCTGCTTCGGCCCCGAGTTGATGAGTCTGGCGTTCGGCGAAAAATATCGAGCCGGGGCCGGGGCGCTTGTTCTTCTTGGTACGGGTCTGATCGCAATGGCGCTTTCGACCCAGAACCATGTGCTCCAGATTGCCACCGATGCACGCTTCAACCGGAATACGTCGATATTGGGACTGGTGGTCTTGCTGCTTCTGGCGTTCAGCCTCACGCCATTGCTCGGTCTCGAGGGCGCGGCAGTGGCACGAGCATCGACGATGAGCCTCCTTGCTACGGCGTCGGTCTACGCCCTCCGGCGGCGGTGGGGGCGCCGAGCCATACCCCTCCAAAATCTTCTAGTCACTCTGAGCATATGTGTTGTCTCCGCTTGCGCCACGTATGCAATCCAAGGGCAATATCTGGTTGCGCGGGGTTGCATCTTCATCACTGGATTTGGGGTCCTGATTACAACGCTCCGACACGACGACGACTCCCCGATCATGGCTGATGCGGCCAGATGGGCGATTTCGACACTGCAAGTCCTGCGTTCGAGGCGCCGTACCCAATATGACCATCATGAGCCCTGAGCGTCGATCACTACTGTCCGGTTAAATGGTCCCCGCTCGAGCCGAGATCCAGCGCTGGCGCG
>DAOKYU010000035.1 GCA_035325995.1 Thermodesulfobacteriota bacterium
TCTGAACCCAGCTCGCGTACCACTTTAAATGGCGAACAGCCATACCCTTGGGACCGACTACAGCCCCAGGATGTGATGAGCCGACATCGAGGTGCCAAACACCGCCGTCGATATGAACTCTTGGGCGGTATCAGCCTGTTATCCCCGGAGTACCTTTTATCCGTTGAGCGATGGCCCTTCCATACAGAACCACCGGATCACTAAGACCTACTTTCGTACCTGCTCGACTTGTCTGTCTCGCAGTTAAGCGCCCTTCTGCCTTTACACTCAATGCGCGATTTCCGACCGCGCTGAGGGCACCTTTGTGCTCCTCCGTTACTCTTTGGGAGGAGACCGCCCCAGTCAAACTACCCACCATACACGGTCCCTGGCCCGGATCACGGGTCGAGGTTAGAACGTCAAGCACATCAGGGTGGTATTTCAAGGTTGGCTCCATGCAAACTGGCGTCTGCACTTCAAAGCCTCCCACCTATCCTACACAGATGAACTCAACGTTCAGTGTAAAGCTATAGTAAAGGTTCACGGGGTCTTTCCGTCTTGCCGCGGGAACGCTGCATCTTCACAGCGATTTCAATTTCACTGAGTCTCGGGTGGAGACAGCGCCGCCATCATTACGCCATTCGTGCAGGTCGGAACTTACCCGACAAGGAATTTCGCTACCTTAGGACCGTTATAGTTACGGCCGCCGTTTACCGGGGCTTCGATCAAGAGCTTCGCTTTCGCTGACCCCATCAATTAACCTTCCGGCACCGGGCAGGCGTCACACCCTATACGTCCACTTTCGTGTTTGCAGAGTGCTGTGTTTTTGATAAACAGTTGCAGCGGCCTGGTCACTGCGACCCCTCCCAGCTTGTGCTCGCACGAGCCACCAGAAAGGGTGCACCTTCTCCCGAAGTTACGGTGCCATGTTGCCTAGTTCCTTCACCCGAGTTCTCTCAAGCGCCTGAGGATTCTCACCCTGCCTACCTGTGTCGGTTTACGGTACGGTCTGCGTGACCTGAAGCTTAGAAGATTTTCCTGGAAGCATGGGATCAGTGACTTCGTCCATAAGGACTGGTCTCGGTGCTCGGTGTTAAGAGGGCCCGGATTTGCCTGAGCTCTCCACCTACCGCCTTTCCCCGGGACTACCAACGCCCGGTACACCTACCCTTCTCCGTCTCTCCATCGCAGTCACGCGAGGTGCGGGAATATTAACCCGCTTCCCATCGACTACGGCTTTCGCCCTCGCCTTAGGGGCCGACTCACCCTGCGCCGATGAACGTTGCGCTAGGAAACCTTGGGCTTTCGGCGTGGGGGCTTTTCACCCCCATTATCGTTACTCATGTCAGCATTCGCACTTCCGATACCTCCAGCAAGCCTCTCGACTCACCTTCGCAGGCGTACGGAACGCTCCTCTACCGCTCACACCTAAGTGTGAACCCCAAGCTTCGGTATACTGCTTAGCCCCGTTAAATCTTCCGCGCAGGCCGATTCGACCAGTGAGCTATTACGCTTTCTTTAAAGGATGGCTGCTTCTAAGCCAACCTCCTGGCTGTCTATGCCTTCCCACATCGTTTTCCACTTAGCCATGACTTGGGGGCCTTAGCTGGCGGTCTGGGTTGTTTCCCTCTTCACGACGGATGTTAGCACTCGCCGTGTGTCTCCCGTGCTTGCACTTGCCGGTATTCGAAGTTTGCATCGGTTTGGTAAGTCGGTATGACCCCCTAGCCGAAACAGTGCTCTACCCCCGGCAGTGATACACGAGGCGCTACCTAAATAGCTTTCGAGGAGAACCAGCTATCTCCGAGTTTGATTAGCCTTTCACTCCTATCCACAACTCATCCCCGAACTTTTCAACGGTCGTGGGTTCGGTCCTCCAGTGCGTGTTACCGCACCTTCAACCTGGCCATGGATAGATCACTCGGTTTCGGGTCTACACCACGCGACTATTCGCCCTATTCAGACTCGGTTTCCCTTCGCCTCCCCTATACGGTTAAGCTCGCCACGTAATGTAAGTCGCTGACCCATTATACAAAAGGTACGCGGTCACCCCACGAAGGGGCTCCCACTGCTTGTACGCATACGGTTTCAGGGTCTATTTCACTCCCCTCTCCGGGGTTCTTTTCGCCTTTCCCTCACGGTACTGGTTCACTATCGGTCGGTCAGTAGTATTTAGCCTTGGAGGATGGTCCCCCCATGTTCAGACAGGGTTTCTCGTGCCCCGCCCTACTCAATTTCATCGAATGTGCCCTTTCGCCTACAGGGCTATCACCTGCTGTGGCCGGACTTTCCAGACCGTTCGGCTAAAACACAATCGACTTTTGGGCTGTTCCCCGTTCGCTCGTCACTACTCAGGGAATCTCGGTTGATTTCTTTTCCTCCGGGTACTTAGATATTTCAGTTCCCCGGGTTCGCCCCGTACACCTATGGATTCAGTGCACGGTACCTCTTGCGAGGTGGGTTTCCCCATTCGGACATCGCCGGATCAATGCTTGTTGCCAGCTCCCCGACGCTTTTCGCAGGCTGCCACGTCCTTCATCGCCTCTGACCGCCAAGGCATCCGCCGTATGCGCTTAGTCGCTTGATCATATAACCCCAAGTTGCCTCAGGACTGATCGCACGACAAATTGCTTCGCTTACTCGCCTCAACGACACATTCAAGACATTCGTCTCAAACGCTTGTTACGTCCCATGTTTTCAAAGAACCCGGCACGACTTCAACACCGTGCCGCTTCAATTCTTGCGTGTGCGCTACATACTAGACCGCCATCGGTATGGTGGGTCTGGGAGGACTCGAACCACCGGCCTCACCCTTATCAGGGGTGCGCTCTAACCACCTGAGCTACAGACCCAATGTGTCATCGCTCCCCCGACTCCCGGGGATCACAGCCTGGTGGAGCCTGTCGGGATCGAACCGACGACCCCCTGCTTGCAAAGCAGGTGCTCTCCCAGCTGAGCTAAGGCCCCGTCTCTTCTTCCAGACCAGACACCCTCGCCCGGACTTTCGACAAGACCGGCAACCCGCGCCGTCCGGCGCCGAGTGCCCGTTTCTAGTATGCAGGTAACTTGTGTGGACGCCCGACAATGTCGATCGTCTTGCTCTAAAGGAGGTGATCCAGCCGCACCTTCCGGTACGGCTACCTTGTTACGACTTCACCCCAGTCATTGACCACTCCGTGGCAAGCGTCCCCCTTGCGGTTAGACTACCTGCTTCTGGAGCAACCAACTCCCATGGTGTGACGGGCGGTGTGTACAAGGCCCGGGAACGTATTCACCGCAGCAATGCTGATCTGCGATTACTAGCGATTCCGACTTCATGCAGTCGAGTTGCAGACTGCAATCCGGACTACGATCGGTTTTCTGGGATTGGCTCCCCCTCGCGGGTTGGCGACCCTCTGTACCGACCATTGTATGACGTGTGAAGCCCTACACATAAGGGCCATGAGGACTTGACGTCATCCCCACCTTCCTCCGGTTTGTCACCGGCAGTCTCCCTAGAGTTCCCACCATTACGTGCTGGCAACTAAGGACAAGGGTTGCGCTCGTTGCGGGACTTAACCCAACATCTCACGACACGAGCTGA
>DAOKYU010000036.1 GCA_035325995.1 Thermodesulfobacteriota bacterium
GTGCCCGCTCGCGGCGCTCGATCTCGACGGACATGATCCAGCCGATGAGGTTGGCCATGAGCAGGTAGACAAATAGCGCCCGCACGTACTCATCACCATAGATCGCGGCACTGGCCAGGATTGCCGCTGAACCGGTGGCACATGCAACGGCAACAATCCCGACTGGTAATCGTGTGAACCCGTAGGCTAGCCAGCAGACGAGGCTCATGGCGACAGTCCATCTACCCGATCTCGGTTCTTCAAGATCGGCTGGCATGAGGCTCATTGCACCGATTGCCAAGCAGGCCGCGAAGACGGCAATGCCGACGACGAGATCGTACTTCTGCAAAATCCTTTCTGGCCGCCACGTGGCCACCATGGCCATACAACCCATCCCGGCGAACAGCACCAGCCTGAAAGCTTGGCGTGGATTCGTAGGTACCTCGTCGTCCTTGATCGACAGAACGAGGACAAAGAAGACAAGTGCGAGGACCGATCCCAGCAACAGAGCGAGACGAACGAATCGGAGCCCCGATGCGCGATACTGCGCAAGGAACTCCCGCTCCACGTTAGCAGCCTCAAACCTCCTTGGGAGTCCAATTAGCACCGTTCTTCGCCTATTTGCCAGAGCAGCGGGTATATCCGTTGCGCCCCGATTCTTCTCTCACGCTACCGACCTCCAGACTCCTGGGTGTGCGAGTCGCGCTTGGGCATGCACGGCCAGGAGTGCCATCCTTTGCGTCGGGAGACGTCGCCCTTCGAGGCACTCGATCGCCGGGATGAGACCGCACAGCGAATCTCAGGTCATAAGGACTGTTGTCGAATAACATCAAGCTTTACTGCTCACGTCTCAACCAGCAGAATCAGCCTAGAGAGGGTGGCTACTACCTGTCTATAGGCCAAACGGCCAAGGTTCTTCAATGCCAGAAACGCTTACAACGAACGCCCAGAACGTGTCGGCGTCGTTCAATGAAATCTCCATTCGACCCGAAAACCAGCGCTCGCGGCATGTGTCGTTGCCGTTCACTATCCGACTGGTTAGAACCAATGATCAACTAGTGCGGGCCGTGAACGTTAGAACCGTGGCGTACGCCAAGCGGCTTCCGTCCTTGGCGCGTGCCTTGGGCAACGTCGAGTCTGAGGACGGCGACCGAGACAGCATTGTTCTCCTCGCGGAGTCGAAAGAGACACTAGCGCCGGTCGGAACGCTGCGAATCCATACCAACATCCATGGCCCCACAGAGTTTGAGAGGGAATTGGCGTTGCCCTCGAGGTTCCAAGGGAACAGCATCGCACATGTCTCGCGTTTGGGCGTTGTTGGCGGGAAATCTGGCGCTCAGGTGAAGCTTGCACTGTTCAAAGCGCTCTATCGGTACTGTCTGGCGAGGCAGATCGAATGGATCATGGTCACCGGCATCCCACCGCGCGATCGCGACTACGTTAATCTTCAGTTCGAGGATGTGTTCAACGACGGCCGAATGGTCACGTTGCCCTCATCGATTGGGATACCTGCTCGCCTTCTCGCATTCAACGTTCGGACTGCAGAGCAACGTTGGCGCGAGGGGAACCACCCTTTCTACGATTTCATGTGCAACCAGATACACGAAGACATTCGAATCTTCGATTCAGTCAGTGGCGCATGGGCAAATAGCCGAGCGATGCGGACTAACGGGAGGCCGGCTAGGCGCACGACTGCAATGACATTTGACGTGCCGGTGATCTAACGATAAAGATCAACTCTTGGCGAGGTGGAACGCCCGCCCAGGCTCGGGTTATGTTGCAACTATGCAACGCAACCCACTGACGCCACGCATTCCGCCTTTCGTCGGCATGCAGGCCAGCAGGCAGCCGCTTCCCCCAATCCTTGCCACTAGGCAAGGGAGAAATGTTGGTGACCACGATTGCTCGGAGCCTGGGCCGGCGAGGTGCTTTCCTCTCGCGCGCGTTCAGGGGCGCACCGGAGCTTCTTCATGTGGTGAAGATGCTCGCAGCCGCCACGACGATTATTCTGGGGTTCACGTCTGCCGGACTTCTGGTTTCTCAAAGCATTTTCGAGGAACTCGATGGCACGGTGTCGCTGCGCTATCTCCCAGCGCAAGTGGCTGGCGCCTCGGTCGAGGCAGCCATCGCCCAATTCTCCCCGGAGACGTCGCGTACAAAGCCCAGTCGTGGGCTCACTCCGGAAGGGGAGTTCTGGATATCACTGGACGCCGACGTGAGCCCAGCAGTCACGGAACTGTCCATTGAACTGCGTCAACTTCGTGGAAGCAACGCAGAGTTCTGGCAAGTGGTCCCAACGCGTGATGACCTTGGCGCCCTGGTGCCGAAAAGGTTGGGCGTCACCGAAACGCGCAGCGGGATCGCGTTCGAGGGCCTTCATGTCACCAAAGGGCATGTCCGGATCGTGGGTCGGCTGCGAGGCGAATCAGTCGTCAAGCCTCAGGTCGTCCTTCAGCGCGGGCAGGACCTAAGTGAACACCTTGTCTCGTCGGAAAGACTGGGAGGGCTACTCTTCGGCGGAATGCTCGGACTCGCAGCCTTTGGCGCGATCGTATCGCTCCTCAATCGCGACAAGACTTTCTTCCTGCTGGCGGCACTGCTGGTTACGAGTCTGCGAATTGCCGGATTCAACTTCGGGTGGGACCTCAAGTGGATCGGCTGGACCTTGGATGCCACATTCGTCCCAATCGTAAAGAATCTCACCCTTCTCCTCCATCTGGTACTGACCCTCGCTTTGTTTCAGGAGTTGTTTGGCCGGCGATTGCAGACTGATCGAGCATCGTTTCTCTTTCCGTTTCTGTACACGACATACGGACTGACTGCCACCGTTAGCATCTTCTTGCGGGCTCACGCCAGCATCGCCCTCATTTGGGTACTCGGGATCGCTACAACAGTCACGATCTTTTACTTTCTGGTCAAGACGCTGCGCAGAGATGCATCGCCGGTTGCCATTTGGTACGCCATATCCTGGTTCGTAACGGGACTTGGCATGTTCGGCGAAATCGTCAATGCACTCGGGTATCAACACCCACTCACCAAGGTGATGAACAGCCAAGTCGCGGCGGTTTCCTCTGCTGTGCTTGCCGGGATCGCCCTTGCCGCAAAGCTTCAACTCGAACGGACCGCCCGCCTCTCAGCCGAACGCAGCGCCGTCAGTGCCCTTCAGCGGTTCCGCGAGAACTTCAACGCGATGCCGGTGGGCATCTTTTCGATGAGGCTCGACGGAACCA
>DAOKYU010000037.1 GCA_035325995.1 Thermodesulfobacteriota bacterium
TGGTTCCGTCGAGCCTCATCGAAAAGATGCCCACCGGCATCGCGTTGAAGTTCTCCCGGAACCGCTGAAGGGCGCTGACGGCGCTGCGTTCGGCTGAGAGGCGGGCGCGTCGCTCGGCCTGCATTCTCTGCGCAAGCGTTATCCCGAGCATCAAGGCCGACGCCACCGATGTGATTTGACTGCCCGCGATATCGTGGAACGTGCGGGCTAGCCCCATCGAGAATGCGATCTGCGCGATCGACCCCGTCAGTGTTATGACCCACGATCCGATGTACCAGCCCAAAGCTCGTGACGGCGCTCTAAACGTGAGAACAGAAAGTACCGCGAAGACCGCGAAGATGGTTACACCGCTCAGCGCCCACAGTAGCTTGATGGAGTGATTCGCCTCGAGGAAGACAGCCGGTAGGAACATCAATATGGTTCCAAGCTGCAGCGCCTTGATCAGCGCCCGGAGTCGGACTCTCTCCAACTCCTTTCCAAAGAGCGCCTCGAAGAGTGCTAGCGAGATAAGGCTGTGCGCAATGTAGGTCAGGCGCAAGAAAGCTTGAAGTGAATCCCCGCTCAAAGGGATACCGAGCCAGTATGGGTCCCAGTCTCCGTTGTAGGCTGCGATCCGGAGGCTAGTGACAAGCCACGCGGAATACAGGAAGAAGGTCTTGTCCCGAATGAAGATCGCCACGACCAGGCTGAAGAACGAGACCATGAGGAGCGAACCAAAGAGGAGCCCGCCATTTCGCTCGAATAGGAATTCACGTGACGTAATCTCGTTCCCTGATCTCAACGACGTCTGAACTCGATTGATCGAGACCGGCTCTACGCGCCCAAGCACGACAATTTGGTCGCCTTGGCCCTGAGGAAGCTGAATGGCGAGGCCGTTGCGAAGTGACGACCAATCAAGGTCCGCGGCGAGAATCTTTCCAGCCGAGTCGAGCGCCCAGAATCGCGCGGTCCGGGCGCGCAAGGACTCGAGAGCGAGACGCTTTCCTTCGATTGGTCCTTGCCCCGAAAGATCAATCCGGATCCAGACAGTGCGGAATTGCAGGCTTCCGCCTTTTTCCAAGCGAATCGCCTCGGGAGTCGCGAATCTGGCCGATGCTTCGTCGGGACGAAGCCGGTTATTCGGGTCTGGCAGGACGAGACCAACGGAGTCGGGGAGGTATCTCGCTTGTTTGCTGTTCGAGACAACGTAAGCCACCCCGAGGCAGGCGATGCTTAGCACGATGACAGCGGTGATGAGGCTGAAACGGGAGCGCACCCGATCAGTCCACACCGTGAGTCGTCTTTGTCTGGGTAGTCTCAGTCTCTTTGCCGAGGTCATGGCAGCCGTTTGCCTCGGCAAAACCCGAGGACTCCCCAAAAAATACCGTTCGGTTCCCCTGGTGGCCGGCCCGGTCGGACAGGCGGCACAAGGTCAAGGGCAGACGGCGTTGCACCGCCGAGACGTTAGGAGCCCTTGAGGTCCGTTGCGAGGAGCAGACGGCCTGCGGTTGGCGGTTACCTCAGTCTGGATTCAGACTGCCATGATCTGGAAGGCTTCCGGCAAGAACCCCTCGCGGATGCTGCGGCGAATGCGGGATTGCCTTGGCGTGGCCCAGGAACTACTGACTGACGTGAAGATCTCGATGTCGGGATGCACCTTCCGAACCATGAAGTCGTAGAGCGGGTGGCGGGTCCCGCGCCACTTGTGTTCGGCCTCGAGGACGTCGAAATATAGGGGTCGGACGTCAACCTCGCCGAAATCGTCCGGTCGCCGCAGCTTCGTGCCCTCTGGCAGGATGTCGAGAAACCCCAGTCGTACGAAGTCGCGGTCCACGGGTTCGCGCGCAACCGCAAGGATCCATGAGATCTGCGTCGCGAGGCAATATCGATACAGTGCTTTGAATAAGGCGAGTTTGACCGATGAGCCATTCGGCCCACTGACGACCGCCAATCGGGTTACATACGCGATTGCTGCGCCTCTGAGAAACTCCGGGAGTGTCAAGATCCGTTCGAGGTATGTGGGTCCGTCAAAGTTCGTATGTATCCGTAGCGTTCCGACTGCTTCCCCCGTGACCTTGGACTCAGCCAATAGAACAAGTGAGCTACGTTCGACGTCATCAGGTTCGATAACTCGGAGAGCGTCGGCAAACCCAGGAGTATGCCGGCCATACGCTTCTGCCCGTACCTTGATCGCCTTGGTGAGTTGGTTCTCAGTTCTCACCAGCCGAACCCTGATTGGTAGCGATTCTCCAGGGCGAATGTAGAGAGTCCCAGAGTCTCTCCCCCGAGCTCCGCTTGCCAACGCACTGTTTAGCGGTGTCTGGTCTTCGTAAGATCCCAGCATTTCCTCTCCAATGGTGACGAGACATCCACCCGGGTTCAGGAGAGCATGGTCTCCATTCGGTCAGGACCTCCGCCATGCCACCCTCTGCCATGCCACGCTCGGACGGATTAGGACAGAAGGCTTATCAAGGGTAACCACGAACAGCATATGCTTCAAGGTCCCCGCCGTAGCAAGCGTCTGGCGAACGTCGAAATCGATTCGCTTGGACTACCAAGGTCTATGACCCCGGTTGGCACCGGATATGACGCGCGTGATCGGCGAAGGCTCGCCTGATTCAGTGACAAGGTGACACATGTGGAGTGCGTTGAGAGTACCGACCCCGTTTGCGGAGCCGGCTGCGGAATCCGACTTCCTGACGGAATTCAGAGAGTCGGGTTTGCGGCTGGCGAAGATTGCTTTTGTTGTGGCCGCGTTCTTGGCGTTCGCGTTCTGGGTTGTACTTGCGATTGCACCAACTGCCAGTCAGGCATCCGCTTCACGCCAGTCGGTGCGACTCATCCTGTTCGTGTTTCTGGTTGCAGTTGCCCTTCACCTCCACTTCAATCGGGCTTGGGCAATAAGGTCGTTCCGCAACAGCATCGGAATCCCGATGGCAGGGGCCTGTCTTGCGGTGGGCTCAATGGGGTTTCTGCCGTTGGACTCGGGAATCATTGGTCTCAACAGATTCCCGGTCGCAATGACGCTGACATGCTGGCTGTGCTACGGATTCACGCGGTTACCGGTCAAAATCGTCGCAGTCGCATGCATCCCTGCATCCCTGATTACGTTAGTTGGGTCAGCGCGACAAGGTGACGATCACGTCGTAGCACTCGGCATCTATCTGTGTGTTGCCAACCTCATCGGCTGGATCATGTCCGTCGAGATCGAGCGCCGCGAGCGGGCAC
>DAOKYU010000038.1 GCA_035325995.1 Thermodesulfobacteriota bacterium
AACCAGTACCGTGAGGGAAAGGCGAAAAGAACCCCGGAGAGGGGAGTGAAATAGAACCTGAAACCGTGTGCGTACAAGCAGTCGGAGCCCGCAAGGGTGACGGCGTACCTTTTGTATAATGGGTCAGCGAGTTACTTTCAGTGGCAAGCTTAACCGTCTAGGGAAGGCGTAGGGAAACCGAGTCTTAATAGGGCGTTGAGTCGCTGGGAGTAGACCCGAAACCGGGCGATCTATCCATGGCCAGGGTGAAGGTGTCGTAACAGACGCTGGAGGCCCGAACCCACTCCCGTTGCAATGGTAGGGGATGAGCTGTGGATAGGAGTGAAAGGCTAATCAAGCTCGGAGATAGCTGGTTCTCCTCGAAAGCTATTTAGGTAGCGCCTCGTGTATCACTGCCGGGGGTAGAGCACTGTTTCGGCTAGGGGGTCATACCGACTTACCAAACCGATGCAAACTTCGAATACCGGCAAGTGCAAGCACGGGAGACACACGGCGAGTGCTAACATCCGTCGTGAAGAGGGAAACAACCCAGACCGCCAGCTAAGGCCCCCAAGTCATGGCTAAGTGGAAAACGATGTGGGAAGGCATAGACAGCCAGGAGGTTGGCTTAGAAGCAGCCATCCTTTAAAGAAAGCGTAATAGCTCACTGGTCGAGTCGGCCCGCGCGGAAAATTCAACGGGGCTAAGCCATGCGCCGAAGCTGCGGACTTGGCATTGCCAAGTGGTAGAGGAGCGTTCCGTAAGCCTGTGAAGGTGTGTCGCGAGGCATGCTGGAGGTATCGGAAGTGCGAATGCTGACATGAGTAACGACAATGCGGGTGAAAAACCCGCACGCCGTAAACCCAAGGTTTCCTGCGCAACGTTAATCGGCGCAGGGTGAGTCGGACCCTAAGGCGAGGCCGAAAGGCGTAGTTGATGGGAAACAGGTTAATATTCCTGTACCGGTAATTGCTGCGATGGGGTGACGGAGAAGGCTAGGCCGGCCGGGCGTTGGTTGTCCCGGTTTAAGCATGTAGGAAGATCCCTTAGGCAAATCCGGGGGGTCAATTCCGAGATGTGATGACGAGTTCCCTCGGGAACGAAGTGGTTGATGCCCTGCTTCCAAGAAAAGCCTCTAAGCTTCAGGCAATTATCGCCCGTACCGTAAACCGACACAGGTGGGTGAGGAGAGAATCCTAAGGCGCTTGAGAGAACTCGGTTGAAGGAACTAGGCAAAATAGTACCGTAACTTCGGGAGAAGGTACGCCCCTTGTACGTGAAGAGCCTTGCGCTTGGAGCGGAAAGGGGTTGCAGTGACCAGGCCGCTGCGACTGTTTATCAAAAACACAGCACTCTGCAAACACGAAAGTGGACGTATAGGGTGTGACGCCTGCCCGGTGCCGGAAGGTTAATTGATGGGGTCAGCGAAAGCGAAGCTCTTGATCGAAGCCCCGGTAAACGGCGGCCGTAACTATAACGGTCCTAAGGTAGCGAAATTCCTTGTCGGGTAAGTTCCGACCTGCACGAATGGCGTAACGATGGCGGCGCTGTCTCCAACCGAGACTCAGTGAAGTTGAAATCGCTGTGAAGATGCAGCGTACCCGCGGCAAGACGGAAAGACCCCGTGAACCTTTACTATAGCTTTGCACTGAATTTTGAACCTGCTTGTGTAGGATAGGTGGGAGGCTTTGAAGCGCAGACGCCAGTTTGCGTGGAGCCAACCTTGAAATACCACCCTGGCATGTTTGGAGTTCTAACCTGGGCCCGTAATCCGGGCTGGAGACAGTGCATGGTGGGTAGTTTGACTGGGGCGGTCTCCTCCCAAAGAGTAACGGAGGAGCGCGAAGGTACCCTCAGCGCGGTCGGAAATCGCGCAATGAGTGCAAAGGCATAAGGGTGCTTGACTGCGAGACGGACAGGTCGAGCAGGTGCGAAAGCAGGTCTTAGTGATCCGGTGGTTCTGTATGGAAGGGCCATCGCTCAACGGATAAAAGGTACTCCGGGGATAACAGGCTGATTCCTCCCAAGAGTCCACATCGACGGAGGAGTTTGGCACCTCGATGTCGGCTCATCGCATCCTGGGGCTGTAGCAGGTCCCAAGGGTATGGCTGTTCGCCATTTAAAGCGGTACGCGAGCTGGGTTCAGAACGTCGTGAGACAGTTCGGTCCCTATCTGCCGTGGGCGTTGGAAACTTGAAGGGAGCTGCTCCTAGTACGAGAGGACCGGAGTGGACGTACCCCTGGTGTTCCGGTTGTCACGCCAGTGGCACTGCCGGGTAGCTATGTACGGACGGGATAACCGCTGAAAGCATCTAAGCGGGAAGCCCACCCTAAGATAAGGTTTCCCTGGACCTTTAAGGTCCCTGAAGGGTCGTCGGAGACTACGACGTTGATAGGTCGGGTGTGGAAGCGCAGTAATGTGTGAAGCTAACCGATACTAATTACCCGTGAGGCTTGACCATATAACACCCAAACAGTCTTTTTGCGTGACGCATCGTGCGGATCACATTCCGGTTTATTGACCTCGTTTGATACGAGGCCAGCCAGTTTGCCTGGCGGCAATAGCGAGCGTGAACCACCCGATCCCATTCCGAACTCGGAAGTGAAACCGCTCAGCGCCGATGGTAGTGTGGGGTTTCCCCATGTGAGAGTAGGTCACTGCCAGGCTCCTATTCTTAGATCCCCGTCCTCATCAGGCGGGGATTTTTTTTGGCCGAAGCCCATTCTGGGCCTCGAGGCTGACCTGAGACGGATCATGTAGCCCCTTCGATGGTGAGTTCTCTACCCTGAGCAAGGCAAGGAGAACCCATGAAGAAGCGTTTCACCGAAGAGCAGATCATCACGATCCTGCGAGAGGCCGAGGCCGGCGTGATGCCGATCAAGGCGCTCTGCAAGAAGCACAACATCACCGAGCAGACGTTCTTCCGCTGGCGGAACAAGTACGGCGGGATGGACGCGCCCGACGCCCGGCGGCTGAAGGACCTCGAAGCCGAGAACGCGCGGCTGAAGCGGACGGTGGCCGAGCAGCTCCTGGTCATCGACGGGATGATGACCCGCGGCTGCCTGCTTCAGGAAACCAATGATCTACTCGTCAGTTAACCGCTTCTTCATGTCCGTCCCGACGTCCCCCCGGTTTTGAGTAGCACGGTGATTTGGAGTCCAATCCCCCAACC
>DAOKYU010000039.1 GCA_035325995.1 Thermodesulfobacteriota bacterium
AACCACCTGTAGCGCGTCAGAAAATGATAGCAAGGCTTTCGCTACTTCGGAATCCAGCACGCGAGGCGTGCAAAATCATCGTTCCTTCGCTAAATCCTCCAAATACTATACCCCCACCCTGACCCTCCCCCTGGGAGGGGGAGGGAAGAGTAAGGTAGGTCGGATTTTTAACGCTCATCCACTCGATGTCTTCGGCGTGGCAAGGCTGGTGATTAATTGGAACGGACGACCGGGCGGTGCTATGGATTTCCAAGTCGGCTATGCCGATTTCCGGCACGCGAGGCGCACACAGGGCGGTTGACGCAGGCCTGGAAATGCTATAAAACTCCTTATAGTATCGTATAACAACTCGTTAAAGGAGGATTCGATGCACAGGATACTCAAACCGTATTTCGCTGTACTCGTCGCGTTTTTTGCATTGGCGGCCTTTTTCTCCACGGTGGATACGGGCATGGCCCAGCCGTCGGAGTGCGAGCTTACGCTGACGGTAGATGCGCCGGGGGCCGGCGGCGTGCCGTTTGAATTCGAGGGTTTCGACGAGGGCGGTCCGTTCGACTTTACGCTCTTCGCGGGCGTCACGGAGACAGGTCTCGCCGATTTCGGCCCCGGGTATGTAGTCGAGCTTCCCACGCCGGGATGGCATTTCGACAGGATAGAGTGCGAGCCGGGAGGCGGTATCGAGATCATATCGCTGTCCATTGGATGGTTCCAGGACTGCTTCGATCCCGGGTCTCCGACGGTCTGCACTATATATAACACCACGAGCGCGAGCATTCCGACGCTTTCGGAATGGGGCATGATGGCGGCCGCGGCGGGGTTCGCGCTGATAGGTATGTTCTACGCGATCAGGAGAAGGAAGGCGTCGGCTTGAGCACGCCCCGTGCCGGAAATAGGCGTAGCATAGTCATGCTTTAATTAATCGACGTGCGTAAGATTCGATGAATCACCTTCGGCGGTTCAACCCCCACCCTGACCCTCCCCTTCCCAAGTGGGAGGGGAGATAAGATGAGGGGGATGTGGCTTGATTTAAGGTTGCCGGATAACTCCCCTCCCTCGTGAAAGGGAGGGGAGATTAATGCATGGAAGTCTCGCACCGGCCGATGTAAAATTATTCATCATTCGGCGATGCGGAGGAGGCCTTCATGATCGCGTTACTGGAAAAGATATCGAAGTGTTTTTTGATCGCGGCGTTTCTCTTTCTCTTCGCCTTTCCTCTTTCGGACGCGCTCGCGGACGACGGCAGCGGTAATGGCGGCAGTGACGACGTCGAGGAGATTCCGCTCGCACCGTCCGATCCCGACATATCCGACGTATGCGTCCCCGCGGACTGCAGCCCGGCGAAGGCGTGCCCGGATTCGGACCAGAGCTGCTACACGATCAACGGGGTGTTTTATTGCTGCATAGAGCCGCCGTCGCCGGGGATGGAGTCGGTGGGGGATTGACACACGTAGTGTGTTTCTCGACGTAGCACCGAAGTTGCTAAGACCACCTGAAGTGCGGCTGGTGGCAATGGCAGAGCGCTGCTACTTCGATTGCGTGCGGCTGCGAGCCGCACTTCGGAATCCTGCACGCGAGGCGTGCAAAATCATCGCTCCTTCGCAAAATCCTGTTTCTCTGATTAATTTGTAAGGTACCCCCTCACCCTTAATCCCTATTTTGATTTCGGATACTTTCGAGCTGCAATAGACAAACTTTCGTGCAGTCGGCCGGGGGCGTCCGAATGCTCGCTTGCTCGCATTCGTTCCCCAAGGGGAGAGGGGAGAGTAATGGAGTCGGATTTTTAACGCTCATAAGCTCGATGTCTTCGGCGGGGCAAGTCAGGTGATTGAACAATATGGATGACCGGGCGGTGCTATGGATTTCGAAGTCAGCTATGTCGAATTCCTGCACGCGAGGCGTGGACACGTAGTGTCTTTTTCGGCATAGCGCGATAGTTGCTAAGACCACCGGAAGCGCGTCGGGTGATAATAGCCGAGCGCTGCCACTTCGATATCCTGCGGGCGTGGCGCGCCCCCTAGAAGTCGTAGTCGAGAAGGTCGATTTCTGGGCGGAAGAGGGTTTCGACAGCCTCCTTCCAGCCCGGGGTGTAGACCTCGCGGTAGGGGCGCCTGTCGGTGCGGTAGTGGGATTTTTCGGTCGCGCCGAGCGTGCCCGTAAACGGCACTCCGAGCATGCCGAACACCTCGGCCAGCTCTTCGTTCAGCCTCTCGTAACGGATCACGCGGTCGACCATGAGCTTCCCGTCGCGGTCGGTGTATTTCGTGTAGTTATACGGCAGCTCCGCGACCTTCAAATACTCGTCGAAGGATAGGTTGTTGTCGTATCGTGCGTATCTCTGCCGGACGAAGTGGTAGTGCGAAAGCACCTTGTCCCACGGGTTCCGGTCTACCGTGAACTTGTAGTAGCTGTCCCATATCTCGCGGGGGATCCTGTCCCTGGCTTCGCGGGCCTTTATGTGCGACTGGAATTTCTTGAGCGTGGCGAAACGCCAGAGCGTACGCATGTATTGTCGCACGGTGGTCTTTTCGGCGAGCTCGGGGAGGGGGTTGAAAAGACCCCTGAAATTGCGGGGGTGATATTCCTGCTCGGGCTTGTCGATGGGAGAGACGATGTCGTCCTCGCCGCAGAGGCGCGAGAGATAAATCTGGATGCTCGAGCCTGCGGTCTTCCTGGTCTTTATGAAAATGAACTTGTATTTGTGGGACAGTATCATCCATACCGCCGTGCACGGGGCCGCCGGCCCCGCCTGGTTTGCCTCGGGAAAAGTGTACCACGGCGGGGGGCGGTGGCAATACGGGGGGCGGTCTTCCTTCGACGTAGCAATGAAGTTGCTAAAGTCACGTGAAGCGCGGCGAGTGCTAATGGCGTAATGCTGCTACTTCGATTGTTTACTGCCGGGGGTCTTCAGTGGCTGGAGGGGAAGTTTTGTAGTAATTGGTAAGTACTGAGAAAGGGCTTTCTACTTTTGCCTGACCACACACGCATGTGTGATTTACGGCGTAGCACCGAAG
>DAOKYU010000040.1 GCA_035325995.1 Thermodesulfobacteriota bacterium
AGTAGATCGCGCGTGCTCTGCTTGACGAAGAAGGGGTCAAGCGAGCGAAAGCATGTGGGGGATGCCTGGGTACACAGAGGCGATGAAGGCCGTGGTAAGCTGCGATAAGCTCGGGGGAGTGGCACACACGCGGTGATCCCGAGATGGCCGAATGGGGCAACCCGGCGGGCGGCGACGTCCGTCACTCTTGGCGCAAGCTGGGAGAGCGAACCCTGGGAACTGAAACATCTCAGTACCGGGAGGAAGAGAAATCAAACGAGATGCCCGGAGTAGCGGCGAGCGAAAGGGGCAGAGCCTAAACCGGTCTCCTGGGGCAACTCATGGGGCCGGGGTTGTAGGACCCACGGACGGAGCCAGTTAACGACGCGAAGTCCCCTGGAACGGGGCGCCAGAGACGGTGACAGCCCGGTAGTGGAAGAGCGCTGGCCCAGTGGAGTTCCTGAGTAACGCCCGACTCGCGAAATCGGGCGTGAAGCTGGGGGGACCACCCTCCAAGGCTAAAGACTCCTGTGTGACCGATAGTGGACGAGTACCGTGAGGGACAGGTGAAAAGCACCCCTGGGCGGGGAGTGAAAGAGATCCTGAAACCACATGCTTACAAGCGGTCGGAGGCGGGGCGGGGGGCGACCCTCGTCACTGCTGACGGCGTGCCTTTTGCATTATGATCCGGCGAGTTACTCCTCAGGAGCGAGGCTAAGCGGCTCAGCCGCGGAGTCGGAGCGAAAGCGAGTCCTGTCACGAGGGCGTGTGGAGTTCCTGGGGGTAGACCCGAAGCCAGGGCGATCTACCCATGAGCAGGGTGAAGCTGAGGTAACACTTAGTGGAGGCCCGCACCGGTATGGGTTGAAAACCGTTCGGATGACTTGTGGGTAGGGGTGAAAGGCCAATCAAGCCTGGAGATAGCTGGTTCTCCCCGAAATCTATTGAGGTAGAGCCTCGCGGAAGCCGTAAGGCGTGTTTGCAGGGGGTAGAGCGACTGGATGGGCGCGGGCTGGCGAAGCTGGTACCAACCCCAACCAAACTCCGAATACCTGTCAAATGGACCGCGGGAGGCAGTCGCTGAGCGATAATGTCCAGCGGCGAGAGGGAAAGAACCCAGAGCCACAGCTAAGGTCCCAGAGTGGCCGCTGAGTATAGCGAAGGATGTGTCCCTGCCGTGACAACTGGGAGGTTGGCTTAGAAGCAGCCATTCCTTGAAAGAGTGCGTAATAGCTCACCAGTCCAGCGGGGATGCGCCGAGAATGGTCGGGATTAAGCGGCCCACCGAAGCTTGGCCTGCTAGCAGTGCTAGCGGGGTAGGGGAGCGTTCCGCGTGCGGTGAAGGGCCGGTGGAAACCAAGGCCTGGAGCGAGCGGAAGTGAGGATGCCGGAATGAGTACGCGCAAACGAGAGTGAAAACCTCTCGCACCGAAAGCCCAAGGGTTCCTGCGCCATGGCAATCAGCGCAGGGTGAGGCGGGTCCTAAGGCGAGGCCCCAGAGGCGTAGCCGATGGCAAGCCGGTTGAGATTCCGGCCCCGCTGGCGAAGCGTTGAACCGATTCGGGACCGTGGAACGAAGTCGCAGCGGCCTGGTGGATGGCCGTTCAACCGCGTAGGGCGCGAGCCCGAGACGGGAGTACGAGGGGCGAGGGCAACCTCAAGCCGAGTGCGGTGGAGTCGACACGCGAGAAAAGCGGATCGGGGAGCGACGTTGGCGTCCGTACCGTAAACCGACACAGGTGGGCGAGGCGAGGAGCCTCAGGTGCACGAGTGAGACGTGGTCAAGGAACTCGGCATAATGATCCCGTAACTTCGGAAGAAGGGATGCCCTCTTTGGTGACCCGTACAGGGAAGCTGGGGGGGGCCGCAGAGAATCGGCCCAAGCGACTGTTTAGCAAAAACACAGGTGCGTGCCAAGCCGCGTAAGGCGCCGTATACGCACTGACGCCTGCCCGGTGCCGGAAGGTTAAGGGGAGGGCTTAGGGGCAACCCGACGGCCTGAGCCGAAGCCCCGGTAAACGGCGGCCGTAACTATAACGGTCCTAAGGTAGCGAAATTCCTTGTCGGGTAAGTTCCGACCTGCACGAATGGCGTAACGACTTGGGCACTGTCTCGACCACGCGCTCGGCGAAATTGCAGTCTCGGTGAGGATTCCGAGTCCCCGCGACAGGACAAAAAGACCCCATGCACCTTTACTGTAGCTTGCCATTGGACGTGGTTTCGAACTGTGTAGCATAGGTGGGACCCGGTGAGCCCTGGGCGCTAGTTCAGGGGGAGGGGCCAGTGAAATACCACCCTGCTCGACACGACGTCCTCACCAGCCTGCGCACACCGCAGGTGGGACCGTGGCAGGTGGGCAGTTTGACTGGGGCGGTCGCCTCCGAAACAGTAACGGAGGCGCGCGAAGGTTGGCTCAGCGCGGACGGTACTCGCGCTTCTAGAGTGTAACGGCAGAAGCCAGCCTGACGGGGAGACCGACGGGTCGACCCGCCACGAAAGTGGGCCGTAGTGATCCGGTAGCCCGGGGTGGAACGGCTATCGCGCAACGGATAAAAGGTACGCTGGGGATAACAGGCTTATCGCGCCCGAGAGTTCACATCGACGGCGCGGTTTGGCACCTCGATGTCGGCTTGTCACATCCTGGGGCTGGAGAAGGTCCCAAGGGTCCGGCTGTTCGCCGGTTAAAGTGGCACATGAGCTGGGTTCAGAACGTCGTGAGACAGTTCGGTCTGTATCCGTCGTGGGCGTTGGAGTGTTGAGGAATGCGGACTCTAGTACGAGAGGACCGAGTCGGACGATCCGCTCGTGTCCCGGTTGTCCCGCCAGGGGCAGCGCCGGGTAGCGATGATCGGTGGCGATAACCGCTGAAAGCATCTAAGTGGGAAACGCCGTCCAAGATGAACACTCCCTTGCTCCTTGAGAGCACTGAAGGGCCGGAGGAGACGACTCCGTCAATAGGCCGCCCGTGGACACGTGGCAACACGTTCCGAGCGCAGCGGTCCTAATCGCCCGTGCGGCTTGAC
>DAOKYU010000041.1 GCA_035325995.1 Thermodesulfobacteriota bacterium
CCTAGCAGGTGGCCATGCGCCCGGCCAGCGCCGGCAACTCGACCGGCGCACCGAGGTGGGCCGCCTCCTCGCGGCCTTCGAACGCATCAAGGCGCGCACGCGGGCCCGCGTCGAACATCCCTTCCGGGTCATCAAGCAGCCGTTCGGCTATCGGAAGGTCCGTTATCGCGGCTTGGCCAAGAACACCGCCCAGATCATCACCCTGTTCGCCCCGTCGAACCTGTGGATGGCACGGCGACGACTGCTGGCCACAGGGTAAGTGCGCCCGATGCAGCAAAAAGACCATTCGATCCCCGGCCATCGGCCCATTCAGGCGCCCTTTCCGCACCTGCGCACGTCATCTCGACACCCACTCCTTCGGGATCCGCTCAAAGCAGCTGTTTTGCAGATGTTCCTTAGCCCTGAAGGGGAATTATTGTCTAGCTAATCGCAGGTCAATCTGCCATTTTCATCTTCAGAGCAATGAAGGTTTTTCACCTCCCAGTTCTGCATGCACCTTTGCGATTCACGATTGCAGTAGCTATTCAATTGGTGATCCCACGTGTAATACTTGCCGTCACCAGACTTAAAAGGCTTCATTACCTGCACTTTTCGGGTGCCTTCAAAGCAGGTCATGAATGGCCCCTCACCGGCACTGTAACAGCCCCCGCGCTCAGCGGTGGAGACGGGAATTTGCAACAAAAGCAAGGCGATAGAAGTAATCTTGGCAATAGGCATCATGGATTTCATGTCGCTTTTTTTCGCTCCTCGTAGCTAAAGCGCCGCCGGCCGCCTTTAGGTCTATCTTCAAGATCGGCAGAGCACCTCGGATCTTGAGTTTCATTGGCGCAATCCACGGCGAGCCGATGACCTGCCCGGTGATTTTCGAGCCGATTGATTCTTGAGAGGATGGCCCTTGCTGGCAAGCGATGAACCATGAGAAAGAGTCGTTTTTCAGAAGAAGAGATGGTGCGGATCTGCCTGAGAAGAGCGGTGTTAGGCGTTGTTGCCCAGAGCTGCGTTGGGTTCTTGCTGTCCTGTAAATGTCACTGGCGCCTTTAATATTCCGGGGAGTCGCATCAGGGTGATTTGTAGGTCGGTATTTTCCGACAAGTTGAAGCGGTGAGGTCGCGTTGAGGCTGTAAGAGCGTTAGGGAACGGCGAAAGGAGGAATGGGCTTCCAATAGGAAATCCATGTTCCGGCCCAAGATAGGTATCGAAGTTTGGCGGTCCGGCAATCACAGATATATGGAAATAGCTGTTTGGCTGCCTCGCCAGAGGGCCATCCGGCATAGATAAGATTGGGAATTCTGCGCCGTCCCGAGAACGCATGATGGCATCAAGCCGACGTCTCGAATCATTGCGGTGCGCTTGGAACTTGATCATTGTGTTGTTGGCAACCGGTCGAAAAATGTCGAGCGAAGAAAAGCTAAGACCGAACCAAACATATCTATCGTCGCCGAGCGCGAGAGTCTTGGCATTGCCAATATGATTCGATGATCCCGGCGCCGTTACGTGCCAAGAGAGGCGATCTTTCTCCAGCGTAAGGTGGTCAATCTCAAATGAGCAGGAAGCATGAGGGAACTGACCTCGGTAACTTTCAATTCGATCATATTTCGTAGAAAAGCCAGGGAAGAAAGCCGTTCTTCTTCCTTGAACGAAGACCCCGAGCCATCGGAGCAATCCATGGCCTTCGTTTAGGAAGGACAATGCTAGCCGTGAGAAAGGTTTTCCCGTGTCGATGAGTCGAGCAAGGGAGCGATTGAGCGGATTGATTGGGTCGGAGTCATAAGACGGGCGACCGGCGTCCATATTCCATTGAAGTTCAATCGTATCGTGCGTCATGGGTGCTTCTTCGGCTAACACGTAAATCTCAGGCTCTGAACCACGTCACTGTGACACATGCCGTCGACCACCTTGAATCTCCGACCATGCTTACGCCCTGACTCTAAAACGACGAGTCATGGAGTCGCCAACCATTATTTGGCGAACAGTCGGGGCGCGATACCGCCAGTTACCGCGTAATGTGGGCCTCTTTTTTCCGTGAGGCTGTCTTCAAAGAAGTTGATCTTGATTGCTTGGCCATCAATATTCAGTTCATATTTGCCAAGGACTCCTGATCTGGCGATCGAGATAATTTCTTCCTCAATACGTCCCCTGAATTCGTCGACGGAACAATTCGGTACCTCAAAGGTAACAAAGATGCGCTTGTCATCCGGCCATGGTCCGATCTCCAACAGCAAACGATCGTCTATTTGCCTCAGCATGTCGTGAAATACACATGTATCTTGCATAGGTCTCCTCCGGTCTTGTAGGGCACGCCAAGACGGCGAGCTATTGATTTTCGAACTTCCTTCACCCGCATTTCGAGTCGCCGCAGTTGAGGCAGGTCATGCAGCCGTCCATGAGCACGACAGCCTTGGTGTGGCACTTGGTGCAGAGCTGCGCGCCTGCCGGGAAGGCGCCCTTGCCGGTGCTGATGTCGCTGGTGCGGGCTTCGTACTGGGCGC
>DAOKYU010000042.1 GCA_035325995.1 Thermodesulfobacteriota bacterium
TCGACGTAGCCGACTTGGAAATTCATAGCAACGCCCGGTCGTCTGTTCCAATTAACCACCAGACTTGCCCCGCCGAAGACATCGAGTGGATGAGCGTTAAAAATCCGACCTACCTTACTCTTCCCTCCCCCTCCCAGGGGGAGGGTCAGGGTGGGGGTATAGTATTTGGAGGATTTAGCGAAGGAACGATGATTTTGCACGCCTCGCGTGCAGGATTCCGAAGTAGCAGCAGTCTTGCTATTACCACCTGACGCGCTTCAGGTGATCTCGGCACCTCCTGTGCTATGCCGAAAAAGACACTACGTGTCACCGGCCCGGCGCACCACGTGCGCAGGAAATCGAAGTAGCAGGGTATTGCTACTGGCAACTATCGCACTTCCCGAGCTTAAGCTTTTAAACGAGCTACGTCGAAAAAGACACTACGTGTGTGCTACTTTTGGTCAAGGAAAAGTAGAAAACACTTGCACCACACTTACCTGTTAGCTCAGAACTTCCCCTTCAGCCACTGTGTGGGTTGCCACTGTATATTTGATTCATTCCGAATGAATGAGAAGCTTTGATGTGACCTTAATATTGACTTGACAATTTGTTGTCTTATTAATTAGTGCATGAAAGACAGATCATTTATAGAAAAAATCGTCGATTGGGTTATCGTTTTAGCTTTCTTTATAGTCCTTTCCATTATGATAGATTCACTTTTTGGACACTGTCCCGGACGAAACCCTTACATGATGGACTAGACCCGCAGCCGCATTTCGCTCTCTTTTCCATTCCAGTAGGAATATAAAGGTAGGCAACTTCCTCCTACCCCTCCCTCAAATGCCTCTCGTAAACCTCCTGCACAACCCCCTCTCCCTTCAGCTCCGCATACCTCTTCGGATCGGTCCGCGCAATCTCCCTTATCTCTTCGAGGGTGTACCTCCCCTGCGCGCCGCCGAGCGCTCCCGTCCCCGCGCCCCTCGCCTGCGACGGCCTCACGAGCCCCGGCCTCTCCGACAAAAACCCGCGCATGTATCTCTCGACCGTCATCCCGGCGCCCGTCTCCGGATCGAGCATCGGGGCCCCGTTCTTTCCGACGACCTGGAACCCCCCGCCTTCGACAGCCTTCACGCTCCCCTCCGTAAACGTCACTATCATGCCCACGTTCGACGGGTCCGCCCCCGCCTTGAGCGCGGCCTGCGTAAGCTCGGAACGCCTGAGGAGCGATTCATACTTCCCGCGCCACTCGCGCGACTCGTCCTCATGCCTTCTCAGCTCATGCTCGAACCTCCGCTCACGCTCCCCTGCTTCCTCGACAGACCGCGCTCTTTCGCCGGCGAAAGTCTCCGCCGCCTCATCCTTCTCCCTGAGACGCTTCACCAGGTCACTCACGCCATCGATCCCATCGACGCCGGCATCCCTCAGCCGGCCTTCGACGTCTGCGACGATCCTCTCGCGCTCCGCTTCGAGCCGCGCCTCCAGCTCCGCATTCATCTCCGCCTCCGTAAACACCTTCTCCGCAGAATCCCCGGCCGCGTCTTCCTCTTTCACCCCGCCAGCTCCGTCACCTTTACCCCTCTTCGCCATCTCCACCTCTTTCTGTCATTTCGACCGCAGGGAGAAATCCATCCTTTGCTTTTCACCCCACTTAGAAAAAGTGGGGCAGGGGGGGATTTTCTCTCCGCATGCAACCTATCAAACCACCAAAAACACACTTCTCCCACACTCATAACCGCTTGGAATCATTCCGGAAAAAACCGGGGGAGGAATCGACAGGCACAAAAAAAACCGAGATGATGTTCTCATTCTCGGTTTCCTTTGTGCTTATCGCGAAGGGCGTTGTTCGCCCATTGCTATATAAACTAATCTAACTTTCGCATTCTGTCAACCACCTTTCTGCAGCTTCTTTTGAAAAGTTTCATCGCTCCCATCGATGTCATCCCGAGCCTCTCCCCTATGCTCTCGTACGTCGCCGCCTTGTTCCCCGAGAGCCCGAACCTCATCTCCACGGCAATCCTCTCGCGCTCCGTCAATCCCGCCAACGCGCCCTCCACTCTCTCCCTGTTCACCCTCTCCCGGACATCCTCCGGCAGCAGATGAAGTATATTCACAATCCCGTCGTTATACGCAGTCACTTCCCGGCTCTCTCCATATTCATGTGCATTATCCTCCCCCTGTTAGGGGGAGGACCAAGGTGGGGGTCACCTAATTTCTGTCATTCCCAACGATTTCGAGCAAGCGAGGAATCGGACGCCGGTGATTCACGTACAAACGTTCATACAGTACCGCTCGCAACTTACCTTCTTAGTATCAATGCTTGTACCTGCCGCGGCGAAGCTTTCTTGTCCGACGTAGCTTTAGCGAAGTCGGAAGCGAAGCCGGGTCGGGAATCCACTTCCGCGAACAATCCCATCAAGAGTTGGTGTCATTGCTGTAGATGTTAAGTAATTCGGGGACAGGATTTAAGGAACTCTGCCGG
>DAOKYU010000043.1 GCA_035325995.1 Thermodesulfobacteriota bacterium
CCTGCTGCAGCGCGCATGCATGGCTAAAGTGAGCTGCGGCGCTCGCGTGTCGCAGGTCCTTTTCTCGATGCTTCAGACTCAATGCCTCTCCAGCGCAGAGCACGACCGGGTTTATTGGTTGTAGGCACTATAGGAATCCTCCCCGAACAGCATTCGAACGAGGAGATGACAGTCCTGTCATATTGCTGGCGATCGAGGCGGAGTCGACCGACAAAGAGGCTGGCACGGCCGGGAGAGCTGGTACTGAACAGTTCGGCTAGTGCGATAGCGCCATTAGGCCATCCCCCGACGCGGAGAAGCGATCGAGAGGTTCCGACGCAAGGGGGCAAGCCACCTGTACGCAACGATGGCGCGGCTTTGATCGTCGCTGGCCGATAGCTCGGCGTGCTAGACGCTACTTAACTTACCGAAAGACGCGGCCCTCACGACAGCGGCGCGTTCAGCTCGAGCGGGAGATCCCGGATTCAGGATCGTGGCAACGACACGAGGTAAGCGCGGTCACATTGGGCCAGGCATGTGAGCCCTGCCGAGCCACCGATGTTGCGAGCGTCTTCCATTGACAAATTCGCGTCTCACGTCACCCCACGCGCCAAGCGCCACATGCCCCACCAAGCGAGTGGCGCAAGGACAACAACGCTGGCCATGCCGGGGAAGTATCCATAGGGCTCGGTGGTCAGAAGCGGCAGAAGAAAATGCGCAAGCTCTGTGATTCCCATCGAAGTAAAGAACGTCCATGCCAAGAGGCGTCCGAACTCGTAGTCGCGCCTTACCAAGAAGGGAACAGCGAGCCATGCGCCAATCGGGACTATTAGGAGAGCCAAGATCAGTCCCACGGATATCTCGGGGACAGGCGTTCCAGTGATCCGATCGGAAACAACCTCGAAGAATGCCGTCCGATTTTCTTCGACCTTGTGCAGGATGAGGAAGGCGAGCATCGTCAGCCAATAGGGCACTCTGATGGATGCCCATGATGCTCCCGTCCGCACCAGGAGCCAGACTACGAATCCCCCAAGGTATCCCGTTAGAAACAAGGCCGCGTAGAGTGGCCCAAGATAGATAAGACCGAATAGCGGCACTGCAAGCGAAAAGAGAAGCGCGAGCACGATCAGCAGCTTCGACTTATTCATCTTCATCGCAAGATCCTTGTGTGTCCCGGCACGCACCGCACAACCTCACACGTAGGCAAACCCACAACCTTCGTCAAGCGCCAACTGGGGTGCCCCGCTAAAGCCGAGACGCGACAGATTTCGATCCTTGGTCCCAAGCGCCGACCGCTTGGCGCTGCAGGCACTCACGCCCTCCTTTGATTGGCGCTCCTTTATGTGAATTCTACTCTGGCGGTACAGCGTCGATCACGACGGTCGCGGCACTTCTCGAAGGCACTAAATCTATAGTTAGTATGAGTGCACGGCGCGGCGCCGCGCCCGCGGGACTCGTTGACCAGGCGATGCGCCAGCCAAGGGGATCAAGTTTCGCCGGCCATCCCATCGGATCGGCCACCGCAATACTGATGCTGCCCCTTACGACGCCCAGGCCTAACCGCGCGTCGGATCATTGAAGCATCCGGAGACCTTGTGATCCCAGGCTGTCTCAAGGGCTAGCGGCTCGATCTGAAGGTAGGAGAACATGAATTTGCGCCATCTTCGATCCTTTATCGCGGTAGCCGAGGAACTACATTTCGGTCGAGCGGCACGGCGGTTGCACGTAGAGCAATCCCCTCTGTCGCGCACAATTCAAAGGTTAGAAATGGACTTAGGCGTGGCCTTGTTGGAGCGCACGCCGCATGGTGTTCGTCTGACCCCTGCCGGGCAAGTATTCTTGTTGGATGCCCAACGTGTCCTGCTCACTCTCGATCAGGCGCAGACTAACGTGCGAGCGGCCGCCGCCGGCCATCGGAACATCTTTCGCGTCGCACTGTCGGGCCACATAGGAAAGTCCCGATTACCTGCGCTTCTCGCTCTCTCCCGGAAGGAAGCGCCAGAGGTGACGGTCCGCCTCTTTGAGACGACAGGAGCACAGCTAATGCTAGGACTTAGCAGCGGCCTGTACGACGTCGGACTTACCTTGGCGGATGACGGAGATGCTGGATTTATCGCCACACCACTCTGGGAAG
>DAOKYU010000044.1 GCA_035325995.1 Thermodesulfobacteriota bacterium
GCGTGCAGGATTCCGAAGTAGCGAAAGCCTTGCTATTACCACCCGCCGCGCTTCAGCCGCCTGTAACTTCTGAACGTGCCACGTTCGTAAATCACACATACGTGCGTGACGCGCTTCAGAAAACCTTGGAGCCTCCCGTGCTATGCCGAAAAACACATGCGAAGAAGGAGGCAACTCGCTAACTACTCCTTCCGTACCGACGCCGACTACATCGCCTCCTGCACACGTGGCGTACAAAAAAAAACTCCCCGTCCCGCCGATTCAGGCGAAACGGGGAGCGTCTCTTTTCCGTTATTTATGAACGCGCCACGGCTCACGCGCCGTACACCGCGCCCGTCGCTTCGCGCCTACTGTCCCTCCACGCAAAGCGCCCTGACCTCGACGTCGAGGCAGTTGTCCACCGCGCCCGCGCCGGGCTTTCTCGTCACCGTCACCTTCCACCCGTTCCATCCGCTCGGGTCCATGTTGTCGGCGAAGTTAGACGTCACCCTGAGCTCGTCGATGTTTATCGTCGTCCCCTCGGCGATGAACCTGTACCCGCCGCCCAACGCGAACGTCCCCGGCGGGCACGTCGCCTTAAAGTCTATCGGCAATCCGGCCACCATGCTCGTCTGCCTGCTCTCGACCATCTCGTACACCTTCACCTTGCTGGCCGCGACAGTCGTCACGCCCGCCTCGTAAGGCGCGCACATCTCGGAGCACGACACGCCCTCCTGCGACGTGCAAACCGGTCCGGCCGGGGCCGCAGCAGCCGTCTGGCCCGGATCGTGGGCCGAAGCCGCCCCCGCCCACGCTATGACCGCACACAGAACTGCGCCGCCCAAAGCGGCCCTGAACCTTCTGATCGTCTCCATACCTTGCCTCCTTTATTGAATTTATTCCCTCCCTTCCTGTTCGCATTGTACTATATTCCACACCTGTGTTCAACCGCACGCGCTACCTCCACCGCCTCGGCCCGTGCCTGCGATACACTATAAACGCCCCGACGAGCCCGAGCAGTATGCCTATTCCTATCGCGCTGAACTCCCCGAGCGCGGGCACGTCCTGCTCTTCGGCCCGGCGGCTCGTGAACGAGCACGTCGTCACGCCCCCGGCCGACCCGTCCCTGCACTCGACCCTCACCCCATGCTCCGTCTCCGTTACGGCGGCGCCATCCGCCGCCTCGCACGACACGCCCGTAAGATGCCACCCCGGCGGCGCGTCTCCCCTGAGCGTCATTACTTTCCCCTCGGCAAGCGTCTTCCCGAACCCCTCCCCCGCCGTAACCTCCATAACGGCCGGATCGAACCCGTCTGTCTCGGTCACGATTCTAAAGACAGTCCCGTCGTGCAGCTCGGCCGCGTTTGTCACGGACACGTAACACTCATCCGCAGAGGCAGCCTTCGCCGAAAGCACGGACAGAAAAATAACGAGAATTAACCTCGCCCCCCGAAGCGAAATGAACTTCTTCAACACCATCTCCTCCGTCGGCAAAAATATTGCGAACCATTATACAATCCGCATCCCGAAAAATGAAGCCGGCGGGCTACGCCCGCTGGAATTCGAAGTGGCAGCGCCGTACCCATTGCCATCTACCGCGCGATTTAGTGTTCGAATTCGCTACGCCGGGAAACACACTACGTGCGTGTCACCTCGAACAACAATTCCGAGCGAGCGAGGAATCCCCACTCTTCTGTCATTCCTGCGCTTGTCGCGGCGTAGGTGAAGCCGTAGCCGGAGAGGCAGGAAC
>DAOKYU010000045.1 GCA_035325995.1 Thermodesulfobacteriota bacterium
GGCAATAAAAAAGGCGGGCTGCCCTTGTGAGGGAGCCCGCCTTGTGATTGAGAGTTTTAGTTTCTTTCTGGTTTGGGTATTACATCATGCCCATGCCGGGGTGGCCCATGCCCCCCATGCCCGGCGCTCCGCCTGCATCTTCCTTCGCCTGGGGCTTCTCGGCTATTAGGGCCTCCGTCGTAAGAAGGAGCCCAGCTACGCTCGCGGCGTTCTGTATCGCGCTACGCGTAACCTTCGCAGGGTCCACTATTCCGGCCTCTATGAGGTCCGTATACGTAAGGGTCGCGGCGTCGAACCCTACCGCACCCTTCTCCTCGCTTACCTTCCCCACTACTATAGAGCCGTCCCATCCGGCGTTGGCCGCGATTCCCCTCAGGGGCTCTTCGAGTACGCGCTTCACTATGCTTACTCCCGCCTTCTCCTCGTCGTCGGCCCCCTGGAACCCGTCAACTGCCTTTATGGCCCTTATAAGCGCTACTCCGCCCCCGGGCACTATACCCTCTTCCACAGCGGCCCTCGTGGCGTTAAGGGCGTCTTCCACCCTGGCCTTCTTCTCCTTCATCTCGGCCTCGGTTGCAGCCCCTACCCTTATTACAGCTACGCCCCCTGCGAGCTTGGCGAGCCTTTCCTGGAGCTTCTCCCTGTCGTACTCGCCGCTGGCCTCGTCCACCTGGGCCTTTATCTGTCTTATCCGACCCTCTATCTCGGCCTTCTTCCCGGCCCCGCCGACTATCGTCGTATTATCCTTGTCTATTACTATCTTCTTCGCACGGCCGAGGTCCTGGAGCTTTGCGTTCTCGAGCTTCATTCCCGCCTCTTCGGCTATTACCTTGCCCCCCGTGAGGATAGCAATGTCTTCCAGCATAGCCTTACGCCTGTCCCCGAACCCCGGGGCCTTTACTGCGGCGGCCTTAAGGGTGCCTCTCAGCTTGTTTACGACGAGCGTCGCAAGGGCTTCGCCCTCTACGTCCTCCGCCATTACGAGCAGCGGCTTCGTGCTCCTTGCCACTTCTTCCAGGAGCGGAACAAGGTCCTTCATGTTGGCTACCTTCTTGTCGTACATGAGTATGAGCGGGTCTTCGAGCTCAATGTGCATCTTCTCCGGGTCGGTGATGAAGTACGGGCTCAGATATCCCCTGTCGAACTGCATACCCTCTACGACGTCGAGCTCTGTCTCCAGGCTCCTTCCCTCTTCCACCGTGATAACCCCGTCCTTACCCACCTTCTCCATGGCGTCGGCTATGATGTTGCCTATCGTCGAGTCGCCGTTTGCGGATACCGTCGCTACCTGGGCTATCTCCGTTCTGCCCTTTACCTGCTTACTCTGTTTCCTTATGCTCTCTATTACCACTTCTACCGCCTTGTCTATGCCCCTCTTTAGCTTCATGGGGTCGTGTCCCGCGGCTACGAGCTTTATGCCCTCTCTGAATATAGCCTGGGCAAGGACCGTCGCGGTCGTCGTGCCGTCGCCGGCGACGTCGCTCGTTTTAGACGCCACTTCCTTTACCATCTGGGCGCCCATGTTCTCGAACTTGTCTTCGAGCTCCACTTCCTTGGCCACGGTTACGCCGTCCTTCGTTACCACGGGCGCTCCGAACGTCTTCTCTATGAGCACGTTCCTTCCGCGGGGGCCCAGCGTGGCCTTTACCGCGTTGGCCAGCGCATTTACTCCCTTCAATATCGAGTCCTGCGCCGCCCTCTCAAATTTGATTTCCTTTGCTGCCATTT
>DAOKYU010000046.1 GCA_035325995.1 Thermodesulfobacteriota bacterium
CTCGCTAAAGTTGTGAATTGCTTTTAGATTGTATCTTTGAAATATCCGGCTCAACCATGTCCTGAAACCGAAGATACAGCGCAAAGTTGTGAATTGCTTTTAGATTGTATCTTTGAAATATCCGGCTCAACGGTAGCGGCATTGTCACCAATTACCGATGCGTTGTGAATTGCTTTTAGATTGTATCTTTGAAATATCCGGCTCAACTCACAGTATCACACATTATCTGCCCATCAAGTTGTGAATTGCTTTTAGATTGTATCTTTGAAATATCCGGCTCAACGACAGAGCTCGGATTATGTATTGACGACCTGTTGTGAATTGCTTTTAGATTGTATCTTTGAAATATCCGGCTCAACACATGCTGTTAAGACTTGCCAAAACCTTTAGTTGTGAATTGCTTTTAGATTGTATCTTTGAAATATCCGGCTCAACTACGAAACTTCTCACCAAAACGAGCGCAGGGTTGTGAATTGCTTTTAGATTGTATCTTTGAAATATCCGGCTCAACTTCTTCCATCAATGCCCTGGGCGCTGATGAGTTGTGAATTGCTTTTAGATTGTATCTTTGAAATATCCGGCTCAACATAGGCAGAAAAACAAAAAAGTAACCGTATGTTGTGAATTGCTTTTAGATTGTATCTTTGAAATATCCGGCTCAACCAATAGAAGAAAAGCTACAAGGAAACCCGGGTTGTGAATTGCTTTTAGATTGTATCTTTGAAATATCCGGCTCAACATACCAATAAATTCAAATCCAAGCTTTGAAGTTGTGAATTGCTTTTAGATTGTATCTTTGAAATATCCGGCTCAACTGCCTGCGGGGTTGACTTACGTATATTTAGGTTGTGAATTGCTTTTAGATTGTATCTTTGAAATATCCGGCTCAACTCATTGCATTGCGGGCGTCGATAACCGACTGTTGTGAATTGCTTTTAGATTGTATCTTTGAAATATCCGGCTCAACCAATCCCCAGTGGTGTCCACCCGCGTTCAAGTTGTGAATTGCTTTTAGATTGTATCTTTGAAATATCCGGCTCAACTGCCCCTGCTTGCGCCACTCCTCAGCGATGGTTGTGAATTGCTTTTAGATTGTATCTTTGAAATATCCGGCTCAACTTCAAGCGCTCCGGGCAGTGGATAGCTACAGTTGTGAATTGCTTTTAGATTGTATCTTTGAAATATCCGGCTCAACGTTGCTGGTATTTCGTAAACCGCAAGCACAGTTGTGAATTGCTTTTAGATTGTATCTTTGAAATATCCGGCTCAACTCTCTTTGCCAATTTATTTTCAGTGACGATGTTGTGAATTGCTTTTAGATTGTATCTTTGAAATATCCGGCTCAACGCAGGCTCAACTTTTACATTTTTTTTCATCGTTGTGAATTGCTTTTAGATTGTATCTTTGAAATATCCGGCTCAACAATCCGCGCATGGGGGCGCTCAACCATCCGGTTGTGAATTGCTTTTAGATTGTATCTTTGAAATATCCGGCTCAACATACCCTA
>DAOKYU010000048.1 GCA_035325995.1 Thermodesulfobacteriota bacterium
TGGCCCTCGTATGCGAATGACGCACCCAGAATGAGTTGTTGTGTCTCACACGAACTCGCTTACGCTGGACAGATATCACAGACGATATACAATGGCTGTCCTTATCATCGATCCCGCTGCCGAAGATGAGCTCGACCGACTCTATGAGAGCGACGAAGACGCGGCAGCGCTGATCGATGCGTTGTTGGAGCAGCTTGGCGATGACGAGGGAACGCTGGGCGAGATATTCCGGCCCGGGCACTTCTTTCGCTATCGGCCACCGTTCGAGATAAAGAAGTTCGAGGAAGCGCAGCGTCGAGGGAAGAACATTTTCACGATGAGGGTGCGGGACGAGGCTGGAACCCTTCTGCCCTACCGAGTTCTGTTCGCGCACCACGCCCAGATCGACAGCTACTACGTGCTGTCCGTCGCTTCGAGAGAGGACGCCTATGACCCGAGCAAACCCGGCTTTCTCGACCTGCTCGTTCGATACGACGAGCATGGGATTCCTACCTACAAGTATTGACAAGAACTGTGTAGTTGGGATCACGCTCGTCCCAACGGTCTTTTTCGTCAACGACGAAGAGGCCGGCTGTCTCGCGGCACCTGTGAGCGGGTTCAGGATCCAGGACCGGATCGCAAGACTCGAGAAGTCGCCACGGCGCGCCGATGCATTAGCTCGGGCACGTCAGCGTTTGGGCCGGTGGCTGGAAGCTGAGCAGCGTCCGGGGTCAGAGTTGGTCGCCCTTCGGATGGCTGCAGGGCTTTCCCAACGGCAACTCGCCGAGCTCCTCGGTACTCAGCAAGCGAACGTTTCCAGACTGGAGAAGTGCCCTGGCAATCCAGGCCTGAACACTCTGCAGAGGTGGGCCAGTGCGCTTGGCGTCTCGATAGATCGCCTCGCTTCCGCAATTCGTTCGACCACGGATGCCGGGCGTGAGTAGATCACCCTTCGTCTTTTGTCAGTACGCCGATGACGTTCGGCGAGAGTACGGCGACAAGCTGTCGATCATGGGCATCTATCAGGGCGGGTTGCGTGTCGTCGGAACGCTTCCGGTCGTATTGCCGAAACTCGTGGTCTTGGCGCACTTGGTCTCATCTGCCCAGCAGTCACTCGAGGCGATCACTTTCCGGGTTCTGTGGAATGGGACCGTACTTCATGAGATCCCTGCACCCGAAGCCCTGATCGAGCAAATGAAGGCGGCCCAGGATCCGACGAGTGAAACGCAAGCCATCCAGATGGTGATCGCGCTGCAGCCGTTCACCATGGACGCCGGCGGAAAGCTGGAGGTTGTCGTCGACGCTGACGGGTCAACCATCCCCGGTAATGCCTTGAGAATCGAAGTTGTTGCGCCGGAAGCAGGAGACGCTCCTGCGCCATCATCGGGGCACTGAGGTACGGCAGTCGCCGCTTGCGCTGACTGCATCGTGA
>DAOKYU010000049.1 GCA_035325995.1 Thermodesulfobacteriota bacterium
AGCGCCTGCTTTGCAAGCAGGAGGTCATCGGTTCGATCCCGTTCACCTCCACCAAACAGGGTGAGTCGTGAGCGGTGAGTGGTGAGCGACTGAATGCGCTCACTGTTTACCGCTCACCGCTTACGGTGAAAAGGCTGTTCGTTCTTTAAAAATCAGGAAGAAGTAAAGTGTGTCGGATCCGCAAGGAGCCGACGCATGGGTTGTGATTGTATCTACTGCATCTGGCCTGTAACCAGCGGGCTGGATGCGGCACAAGCGTGAGTTGCCCTTGCCTGGTCTTCTGCCGCCGAGGCAGAGTTCAAGGTTATAGGGTCAAGCGACTAAGTGCATGTGGTGGATGCCTTGGCGATCACAGGCGATGAAGGACGTTGCAGCGTGCGAAAAGCCACGGGGAGCTCGCAAACAAGCTTTGATCCGTGGATGTCCGAATGGGGAAACCCGGCCCTGCATAGAACGCTTTCGGTGTGCGCGGAGAGCGTTGTATGCAGGGTCACTCCCACCTGAATACATAGGGTGGGCAGAGCGAACCCGGTGAACTGAAACATCTAAGTAGCCGGAGGAAAAGAAATCAACCGAGATTCCGAAAGTAGTGGCGAGCGAAATCGGAGTAGCCAGCACAATTTAACCATTACGCTAGCAGAACGGCTCTGGAAAGGCCGGCCATAGTGGGTGAAAGCCCCGTATGCAAAAGCCTGGTGGTGGAACTGAGTGTGCGACAAGTAGGGCGGGACACGTGAAATCCTGTCTGAAGATGGGGGGACCATCCTCCAAGGCTAAATACTCGTGATCGACCGATAGTGAACCAGTACCGTGAGGGAAAGGCGAAAAGAACCCCGGGAGGGGAGTGAAATAGATCCTGAAACCGCATGCATACAAACAGTGGGAGCCCCTGCACAATGGGCTTTCGGTTCTTTCGAGGAGCGCGCAGCGCGACTCAAAAGAATTAAAGAAAGAAACAGATCCGTAACAAGGAAGGCGCTAAAACCGTCTCGGAGCGGAAGATCCGCCCGGAGCGGAAGATCCGCCGCAAGGATCTGGCAACCTTGATGAGTTCAATCGAAGTGGCGTGACTTCGGATTGCGATTGGCGCGAGCGAAAGCGAGCGGCAAGCGCGAGACGAAAGTCATCCCTGCACGATGGACTCATCGAGAGTCCATCGTGCAGGGGTGACTGCGTACCTTTTGTATAATGGGTCAGCGACTTACATTCACTGGCGAGCTTAACCGGATAGGGGAGGCGTAGCGAAAGCGAGTCCGAACAGGGCGACTGAGTCGGTGGGTGTAGACCCGAAACCAGATGATCTACCCATGGCCAGGCTGAAGGTTGGGTA
>DAOKYU010000050.1 GCA_035325995.1 Thermodesulfobacteriota bacterium
TTTTCAATTACAAACTAATGTCTAGTCATTTTTTCTCACTTTGCTTGTGAAACTTAGCTTGTTGTTGCTATACACTTGTACTGTATAAACTCCACTCGCTATCTCGCCTAAACTTAGTTGGATATGATTCGCTCCAGCTTGCGATTTCGCATCGATTTGTTTCACCACACGACCACTCATGTCTAATACTTTCACACTCGTGTTTTGTGCTGTCGGTGCGTATAAATCAACATTCAATACATCCGTTGTCGGATTTGGATAGATGTTCACACTGCTTCCGTCTGCTCCCCATATCAAGTCGATCACTTTTGCATGTACACTCACGCGTCCGTCTATATCTACTTGCTCTAAACGATAGTAGTTATGACCTAACTGTGGTTTTGCATTCTCTGCTTGATATTCTAAGCGAACTTGGCTGTTTCCATTTAACCCTTTGCTGTTTACTTGAGCTAGCGTGTTGAACGTGATTCCATCTGTACTGTGTTGTAAGTTGAAGTAAGCATTGTTTTGTTCACTGGCTGTTGTCCAGCTTAGTAAATCACTGCTTGTTTGTTTTTCGCCTGTAAACGAAATCACTGTTGCCGGTAATGGTACATTTCCAGCATTCACACTATGTACTCTGAACTGACTGAAACTTGGTGTATTGAAACTCAATTCCCAGTATGTTCCATTCCAGTTTACGCTTGGGGTTATCACAATTGGATTATTTCCTAATCCTCCATCATCATTTTTGGTGATGCGGATATTGGCGATTCCTGTCACATCAGCTGGACCTGTTGGTAAAGCTAAGTATGGTGCGGCTACGACTGTGTTGTAATCATCAAAATCACTTTGATTGATATACAAAATCACATCCGCTGATCCATTGCTTGTTGGTGTAATTTGGTACCATCTTCTTACGAATGGTTGACCATTATGTACTCCGGCTGTCGCTTCTACATTCACGGTTGCTGTTGTTGAGCCTAACACATTACCTCCCATACCATCATCAACGGTTGCAATTAAATCACAACTTGCATCATAGTAATTGATGTCAAAGTCATCTCCATGATCTTGTGAATGATTTGATGTTACCGGGGCTATAATACCTGAAGCGGCTGTTACAGTCAACGCTGCTGTTGATGTAGCTGAACATCCGTTCGCATCTGTTGCTGTCGCTGTGTATGTTCCGTTTGCATTGGCTACAAATGGCGTATTATCCGTTAAGCCTCCTGACCACGCAAAAGTGTAAGGGGCTAAACCGCCTGTCGCTCCTGCTGTTGGTGTTGCACTCGTTTGATTACATGTAGT
>DAOKYU010000051.1 GCA_035325995.1 Thermodesulfobacteriota bacterium
CGCACGCTCTGACTCCTGTTTATGCGGCAGTAGAGCATGACGATGAGAGTAATTCTTTAAGATTTGTCAAGAATCGAACACTACACTAGAGCAGCGCCGGCCGCTGATGCAGGCGTGGGCGCAGTTCGTCACCGGGAAGCAGAAGGGCAACGTCGTCAACCTGCGGGGGGCGGCGTGAGGGGGGTTGACAAATAAGTGCTTGCGAGGGGGTGACAAATCCGTCGAAAATCGGCCTGTTTTTGATATACCGACCCATTGCGACTAAGGCCCCGCAAACCCACCGAAAGCCCTTGCAAAGCGTGACAAGAACTGTGACAATCTCGCCGGGGACCTTGCGTCTGCACAAAACGTAATGCATTTGTACTCGAAGAACGTAATCAGTCTGATGGGCGCCTACCCTGGTCGCCGCTGGCGGATGGCAGATGTCGTGCGCTACGTCGCGAGCGGCAGGAACGAGAAGCCGAATGAGCGTATTCGGCGCGGGGTTCATCGCGTGGTATCAGAGCTAATCGCGGAGGGGATAGTGGAGTACACGGCCCCTGAAAAGCCGGGCAGCTTCGGCTTGTATAGATGGAAGCAGTAAAGGCCTGAACTTTTCCAAGACATGAGGCCGGCGAAAGCCGGCTTTTTCGTTTCTAGCGGTCAGAATCGCGCCGCAACAAATCCCATGAGCGCCTGGAACTCTCTTTGAGTCCGGCGCTTTTTTTTCGTCGATTAGCCGCCCCCTCTTCGGGCGGCTTTTTTTTGGAGTGAACGTTGGTGAAGACCGTCAACAATCCATTCGAAGATCTCCCCGACGTAGGCGGACAGCGCGTCGGCGATATCGCCCGCGCGGGTGGGTTTACGCGAGCGACGTACTACAACTGGGTGAAGGCGGGTTTGATGCCGGCCCCGATCAAGATCGCGAACACGGCGATCGTCCCGAACAAGGCGCTCAAGGAAGCCTTCGCCGCGATCGTGCAGGAGTCGGCGTAATGGCCGGCTACAGCGACGAGCAGATGCGCCAGGGCTACGGACAGGCCGAGTCGTTCATTGCGCGCATCAAGTCCGGCGAGCCGATCATGATGGACGCGCTCGCGCAGCAGTTCGAGCTGGCGCGAATGGGCAGCATGGCACGGGCTCGCGGGTTCGCGGCGCGGCTGCAGGCAGTCTTGATGGAGGCCGGCCATGCGACCAGCTAGTGTAGTGTTCGATTCTTGACAAATCTTCACTACTGTCCGGTTAAATGGTCCCCGCTCGAGCCGAGATCCAGCGCTGGCGC
>DAOKYU010000052.1 GCA_035325995.1 Thermodesulfobacteriota bacterium
GGGACATAGGTTACAGGTGTTCGGAGACATGGGTAACAGTTTTTTATAATACTAGAGCAGGCATATCTGAGCAATCCTGAAGCTGCGGAAGAACACGTTTAACTTTCCGTCTTCCCCGGTGGGTCTTATCCCCACCCGCTGTCCTTTGAACGCATTGCCCACTCTCCACTCCCTGCCCTTATAATGCAGTATCCCTCCGTCCTGCACTTTTCTCACCACGTCCGAAGGGCTGTACTCCCACTCCGTGATCCTCTCCGGCAGCGCCCGCTCACTCACTCGATAACAATCCGCCGGCACTCTCATCCCGAGGGCTTCATGCGGACGCTCCGTATTGTATAGCACCCTCCACCGGTCAAACAGCCTCTGGCACTCCCCCATACCCCTGCCCCTGCAATCATGCACCACCTCCGCATTCATGGTACGATGAAACCTCTCGTCCTTGCCCAGCGTCTGCGGGTGACGTACCTGGCTGTGCAGAACCCCCACACCCAGGGACATGAGCCACACTGTAAGCGACGTATCGTCACGCCCCCACGCGGGGCCGTTATCCGTAAGTATGGCGCGCGGAAGACCGTATCTGAGAAACACCTCCCGCAGATAACCCGCCACCGTCTCCCTGCGCTCGTTCCCGCACGCCCCGATGCACAGCGAGTACCGCGAATGATCGTCTAATACGGTAAGGGGATGACACCTTCCTTCTCTTACGGGAAAATGTCCCTTGAAATCCATCTGCCACATATCGTTAGGCCTCTCGGCCTCGAACCTCCGCCATGCCTTGTGCCTCCCGGAGTCCTCGGGGCTAAGCCTCCCGTTACGCCTGAGTATCTCAGTTATAGTGCCCGGAGACGGAAGCCCCTCGTGGCCCATATCCTCGGCCCTGCGCTTGAGCTTCCGCCCTCCCCACGCAGGGTGCCGGTCCCTGAGGGCCAGTATCAACCGCTCCGTCCCCGGAGGGGTGGCGCCGGGGGAGCTCCCGGGCCGCCTGGAGCGATCACGAAGGCCCTCCACACCCTCTTCCCTGTAACGCCTGACGAACTTGTATCCCGTCTTCCGGCTTATCCCGAAACGACGGCAGAGCTCGGTGAACGTTACCTCGTCCTGCATTGCTAAAATAACAAACTCCTTTCGCCGGGACATGATTGTAACCTTCTTCCATCCCATGGCTGCCTCCTCTCCTGCTCTTTACTCAGCAGCCAGTATATTCAAAAAAGTGTTACCTATGTCCCCGAACGTTTGTTACCACTCTC
>DAOKYU010000053.1 GCA_035325995.1 Thermodesulfobacteriota bacterium
CATTGCATTTTCATATGTTCATTTTTTGGTTTGCTGTATAGTGATAAGGCCAGGGAACACATGCACTTTGGCCGGCAAAAGGTTCAGTGCATCATTGCTCCTCATACCATAGGCATCCCTAGGACTTGGCATGGCACGCCAAACCTCGTAGGCCGGGCATGCAGGCCTTAGCCTTCTCCTTTTGTTTTGCCATCTGCTCGTTACGACCATCGCAATTCACGGGTTTTGGTTTCCGGGCCCGGGCTTGCCGTGGCAGGTCAAAACCTCCATAGCCTGAGCCTTCGCCACCTCCTTCACCGGCCATTGTCCAAAACAGTTTCCCAATATTTGAGCCTCTGCTTGATCTAATGGTTGGTCAAAGAAGGTATAAAAGTAGTCATTATGTTAAAAAATGCAAAAATTTCGGATGATTTTTTTTGTTTCTGTCTGCCATCATGGCCCGTGAGCACGAACAGCTTCATACCACGACAAGCTTGCAGCCTGGAAAAAATAGGTCAAAAAGAAAAATCTGCGGCTGTCGAAGACAAGGGGGGCAATTTGCGAAGGTGGGGAAGGGATTCAAAGATTCAAAGATTCAAGGATTCAAAGATTCAAAGATTCGAAGATTAGAAGATTCCAAGTCCGGGGATGAAAACTGGACATGACATAAAACACTAAAAGAATGAACGGTGAACAGTGAACGGTGAATAGTGAACGGTGAATAGTGACGGGTGACGGGTGAACGGAGAACGGTGTACAGTGAACGGTGACGGGTGATTAGTGACGGGTGATCAGTGACGGGTGACAGGTGAACAGTGAACGGTGAATAGTGAACGGTGAACAGTGACGGGGTGACGAGGTGACGGGTGATCAGTGACGGGTGACAGGTGAACAGTGAACGGTGAACAGTGAACGGTGAACAGTGAACGGTGAATAGTGACGGGTGACGGGTGAACGGAGAAGGGTGAACAGTGAATAGTGACGGGTGACGGGTGACGGGGTGACGGGGTGACGGGTGACGGGTGAACGGAGAACGGTGAACAGTGAACGGTGATCAGTGACGGGTGACAGGTGAACAGTGAACGGTGAATAGTGAACGGTGAATAGTGACGGGTGAGTGGTGGGCAGTGAACAGTGAGGAACAAACAACGAACAACGAACAAAGAACCAAGAACAAAGAACAAAGAACAAAGAACAAAGAACAAAGAACAACGAACCAAGAACAAACAAACAAAGAACAAAGAACAAAAAAACACTCACT
>DAOKYU010000054.1 GCA_035325995.1 Thermodesulfobacteriota bacterium
TCACTCCACGATTTTGGTAACGACTCCGGCGCCCACGGTCCTGCCGCCTTCCCTGATTGCGAAACGCAGCTGCTCTTCGAGCGCTACAGGCGCTATTAGCTCCACGTCCATGTTTATGTTATCGCCGGGCATTACCATCTCCACGCCCTCGGGAAGTATTATAGACCCCGTTACGTCCGTCGTCCTTAAATAAAACTGCGGCCTGTACCCAGGGAAGAACGGCGTATGCCTCCCCCCCTCTTCCTTCTTAAGAACGTACACTTCGGCCTTGAACTTCTTGTGCGGCGTTATGCTCCCGGGCTTCGCAAGAACCTGACCCCTCTCTACCTCGTCCTTGCCAACTCCCCTGAGAAGTACACCAACGTTATCCCCGGCCTGAGCGTCGTCCAGTATCTTCCTGAACATCTCGAGGCTCGTCGCTACGGTCTTCTTCGTAGGCCCAAACCCCACTATCTCAACCTCGTCCCCGGCCGTTATCCTTCCTCTCTCCACCCTGCCGGTCGTTACCGTCCCCCTTCCGGATATCGTAAACACGTCCTCTACGGCCATAATGAACGGCTTGTCCATGTCCCTTACGGGCTCGGGTACGTACTCGTCCACAGCCTTCATCAGGTCCAGTATCTGCTGCTCGGCACCGGGGTCGCCCTCAAGAGCCTTAAGCCCGCTCACCCTTACCACGGGAACGTCGTCCCCGGGGAACCCGTACTGGCTCAGAAGGTCCCTTACCTCAAGCTCTACGAGGTCCAAAAGCTCCTCGTCGTCCATCATGTCTACCTTGTTAAGGGCCACTACTATGTAAGGCACCCCAACCTGCCTCGCCAAAAGGATGTGCTCCCTCGTCTGCGGCATAGGTCCGTCCGGGGCGCTTACCACCAGTATCGCTCCGTCCATCTGCGCCGCCCCGGTGATCATGTTCTTTACATAGTCCGCGTGTCCGGGGCAGTCCACGTGCGCGTAGTGCCGCGTCGCCGTCTCGTATTCCACGTGCGATATGTTTATCGTTATACCACGCTCACGCTCTTCGGGCGCCTTGTCTATATCAGAAAACTCCACGTACTTCGCACCGCCCGTGTTACTCAACACCTTCGTGATCGCCGCCGTGAGCGTAGTCTTCCCGTGGTCCACGTGTCCTACCGTCCCTATGTTCAAGTGCGGCTTCTTCCGCGCAAATTTCTCCTTCGACATCTCGATACTACCTCCTTA
>DAOKYU010000055.1 GCA_035325995.1 Thermodesulfobacteriota bacterium
TGTAGATGTTAAGTAATTCGGGGCAGGAATTCTCCGGGATAGAATAATAAGAGGAGGATTAAGCCATGCGAATAAACACAGAAGACCTGACGCTGAAGCGCAACTACATACAGAAGTACCGTTTTTTAATAAAAGAGTACGAGCTGGTCAAATCACGTCAACACCCAAGGTTCCGCTTCGTAAAGGACTTTTACGAATTCCACCATACGGACCGAAGGAGCTTTCTGAAGTACTACGCCAGGTACAAGCAAAGCGGTATAGAGGAGGACCTGCTTCCCCGGAAGCGGGGCCCGAGGTTTAAGACCAGACGCACCCTTGCGTCCATAGAGCGCAAGGTGCTGGAGCTAAGGGCGCTGGGGAACGGGAGGTACGAGATCAACCGTATTCTCAGGGCCGAGCTCAGGGACTATACCCCCTCGCCCTCGACTATATATAATATACTCAGGCGGCAGGGATTTAATCGCCTCAGGCCGCGGGAGAAGGCCGAGAGGAGAAGGATAATAAGCAAGAGAGCGGGAGAGTTAGGGCACGTAGACACGCACCACCTGAGCATGAGCCTCATATCGGGGCAGCACAAAAAGCTCTATCTTGTGTCCGTGGTGGACGGGTGCTCGCGGGCGGCATGGGCCGAGACCATAGGGGATACGAAGGCGCTCACCGTGATGTTCTCGGTGCTAAGGTGCATAAACATACTCCGCGAGGAGTTCGGGATAAGGCTCGAAGAGGTGATGACGGACAACGGCCCTGAGTTCGGGACTAGGAATTCTGCGAGCAAGGAGGATCCTCCGTTCGAGAGGATGCTTATGGAGATGGGCATAAAGCACAGGTACACACGGCCCTACAGGCCCCAGACGAACGGGAAGGTGGAGAGGTTCTGGAGAACGCTCAATTACGACCTCATAGAGGACACTACGTTCGACTCCGAGGAAGAGTTTAAGAACCTCCTGCTTGAGTACCTTGTGTACTATAACCATGAGAGGCCTCACCAGTCCCTCGGAGGTATCCCCCCGGCAGAGTTCCTTAAATCCTGTCCCCGAATTACTTAACATCTACA
>DAOKYU010000056.1 GCA_035325995.1 Thermodesulfobacteriota bacterium
GTAGGGCTTCACACGTCATACAATGGTCGGTACAGAGGGTTGCCAAGCCGCGAGGTGGAGCCAATCCCAGAAAGCCGATCGTAGTCCGGATTGTTCTCTGCAACTCGAGAGCATGAAGTCGGAATCGCTAGTAATCGCGGATCAGCATGTCGCGGTGAATACGTTCCCGGGTCTTGTACACACCGCCCGTCACACCATGGGAGTGGAATCTGGCAGAAGTAGGTAGCCTAACCGCAAGGAGGGCGCTTACCACGCTGGGTTTCATGACTGGGGTGAAGTCGTAACAAGGTAGCCGTAGGGGAACCTGCGGCTGGATCACCTCCTTTCTAGAGAACGCCGCATCAACGCCCACACCTATCGGTTGTCGACGAGAGTCCGCTTTGTTCGTTGAAGCGGGACGACCGGGCTTGTAGCTCAGTTGGTTAGAGCACACGCTTGATAAGCGTGGGGTCGCTGGTTCAAATCCAGCCAGGCCCACCAGACAAAGGTGGCCTGGCGGTTTGCCGGTTCGACTCTGGACTTTGAGAGTCGAACAGCGCAAGGCGCGAGATGCCGCCGTGTGCGAGTGCACACCAGGCGTTGAGCAGCGCGGCGATGCGAAGGCGATCGAAGGTCAGAGGGGGATTAGCTCAGCTGGGAGAGCACCTGCTTTGCAAGCAGGGGGTCGTCGGTTCGATCCCGTCATCCTCCACCAGACACCAGGGGTCGGGAGCCGGGGTCGGGAATGAAGTGGTACCTGTCAGAGTGAATCGTAAGCAGTGGGGCCGTTTGGCTTTAGTGCTTACGCTTTATGCGTAACGGCTGTTCTTTAACAATTTGGAAGAAGGTGATGCGTTCGTGAGAGCGTGTGTCGTTTCGACGGTACGCGTTTCGAGCGGCGCATCGACATGGGTTGAAATTGTATCGACCCTGCCTCCGGAATATTGGGCCCAGCGATGGGCCTGATGCCGAGCCGGTTGCAGGGTAAGCAACGCCTCTGTAATGCGGGGACTGGCCTGCCAGTTCTCAAAATTATAGGGTCAAGCGACTAAGTGCATGTGGTGGATGCCTTGGC